>JBDSUZ010000119.1:0-6636 GCA_039927395.1 Saprospiraceae bacterium
ACTTAACCAGGTCTTCTTCATAAATCGTTTCGTTTTATCATGAAATAGAAAATGGCAAAACTTGCTCCTTTAAAGGTAGCTAAACCACAAAGAGAATAACAATCAGAGTAGCATGAAAAGTTCAGGCTTTTCCGATTTTTACTCTTCTATAACATCTCCATCCTCATCCGCTTGTGTATCGTTTTGATCAACTGCATCATCATCAGCGATTATTTCCGCATCTGAGATCATGTTTTCATCAAGCAATTCAGCTTCTTCATCCATCGTATTAACGATCGTAACATCGGCAATCGCATCACCGTCGTCAATCTTGATCAGCCTGACTCCTTGTGTCGCGCGGCCCATGACTCGTAGTGTGCTCACCGCAGTTCTGATGATGATACCAGATTTGTTTGTGATCATCAGATCTTCTTCGTCTGTTACCGCTTTTATCGCTACCAGCTCACCAGTCTTTTCTGTGACCTGCATAGTTTTGACACCCTTGCCACCTCTGTTGGTTACACGGTAGGCATCTAAAGCTGTGCGCTTGCCCATTCCTTTTGCGGAAACAACCAATATTGAAGTGGAAATATCTTCCGGATCAACGCAGATCATTCCTATCACCTCATCCATATCAGAATCCAAGGTCATCCCTCGCACTCCTGTTGCCGTACGACCCATTGCACGGATCTTGCTTTCAGGGAAACGAATTGCACGACCGGTCTTGTTGGCGAGAAGTATCTCATTGTTGCCGTTGGTCAATCTTGCTTCGATCAATTGATCGCCCTCATTGATGTTGATGGCATTGATACCATTGACTCTTGGACGAGAATAATCTGCAATCAATGTCTTCTTGATCGTACCTTTCTTGGTACAGAAGATGATATAATTTTGGTTGATAAAGCTTTCATCATTAAGATTCGTGATGATGATATAAGCTCTCACCTTATCATCCGCCGGCAATTGAATGATATTGTTGATCACTCGGCCTTGGGCGTTTTTGGCAGCTTCAGGTATTTCGTAGGCGCGCAACCAATGGCAGCGTCCTTTCTCACTGAATAGCAGTAGATAATTGTGATTTGAAGCAACGAACATATGCTCGATGAAATCTTCGTCTCTTGTCTTAGCTCCTTTGGATCCACGTCCTCCCCTCGCCTGAGATCTGAATTCAGAACTCTTAGTACGCTTGATATATCCAAAATGGGAAATGGTAATTATCACTTCCTCATCGGCGATAAGATCTTCCATATTGATCTCGGCCTCTTCAAATGTGATCTCTGTACGACGTGCATCGCCATATTGAGCCTTCACATCTTGAAGCTCCTGCTTGACAATATCGCGCTGCATTGATTCACTAGCAAGGATCTCCTTGTATGAAGTGATTTTTTTCTGAAGTTCGTTGTATTCGTCGCGGATCTTATCTCTTTCTAATCCTGTCAATCTCTGCAACCTCATCTCGAGGATTGCTTTGGATTGGATATCAGACAGATTGAATCGGGTCATCAAACCTTCTTTCGCTTCCTCCGGATTCTTTGAATTCCTTATCAACGCGATTACTTCGTCCAAATGATCCAATGCTATAAGCAAGCCTTCGAGGATATGTGCTCTCTCTTCCGCTTTGCGCAGGTCAAATTTCGTGCGCCTGACAATTACTTCAACCCTGAATTTGATGAAATATTCAATGAGTTGCTTTAAGTTCAAGAGCACAGGACGACCTGCAACTAGTGCGATATTATTTACACCGTATGAAGATTGCAGAGGAGAGTACTTGTACAGTTTGCTCAACACTACTGATGCCATTGCATCTCTTTTAATCTCCACTACTATGCGCAGTCCAGTGCGATCCGACTCATCTCTGACATCTGATATACCAAGGATTTTGCCGTCATTGACCATATCAGCAATCTTGATGATCAGCTGAGCTTTGTTGACTTGATACGGTATTTCGGAGATGATGATCGTTTCCTTTCCTCCAGCGCCAACTTCGATTTCGGCGCGCCCTCTAACTACAACACGGCCTCTACCTGTATGGAATGCTTCGCGGACGCCGCTTACTCCGTAGATAATACCCCCTGTCGGGAAATCTGGTGCTTTGATGTAGTTGATCAGGGAATCAATATCGATCTCAGGATTGTCTATAGTGGCAACAATACCGTCAACAACTTCAGTCAAGTTGTGAGGCAGCATGTTAGTGGCCATACCTACTGCAATACCTGAGGCGCCATTGACCAATAGATTTGGCAAACGTGTGGGCATCACAGTCGGCTCCTCAAGAGTGTCGTCAAAGTTGAGGGAGAAATCGACGGTATCTTTATTGATATCGGCAAGAATCTCTTCTGAAATCCGAGACAATCGTGCTTCGGTATACCTCATCGCTGCTGGATTATCACCATCCATGGATCCAAAGTTACCCTGTCCATCCACGAGAGGATAACGAAGAGACCAGTCCTGGGCTAGACGTACCATGGCATCGTATACTGAGGAGTCACCATGCGGGTGATATTTACCCATGACTTCACCGACGATACGCGCTGATTTCTTGTGTGCTTTGTTGTATTGAACACTGAGTTCGCTCATGCCGTACAATACCCTGCGGTGTACGGGCTTCAAGCCATCTCTTACATCGGGCAATGCCCGGGAAACAATTACCGACATCGAGTAATCGATGTAGGCGGTTTTCATCTCATCCTCAATATTGATGGGGATAATCCGCTGATCTATAGCCATGCCTGAAAGCTGATTTTATTGGAAGGAACGGTTACAAAGACTGAAGGGCCAGACTGCATTCCGTTACTCTTAATATCTGATTGATTTGGCTGCAAATTTAAGCAATAAAGCCCGTATTTCATATATAAAATCTACTTATTCGAGCCGATTTTAGCTGATTATTGTTAATTATCAATTAAAATCGATTGAATGCTGAGTATCTTTGCTCTCAATGGAAAATTCGGGGAAAAAAGAGATACTGTCGGAAGAAATCAAGCCTTATGATTTAGGGACATCTAAGAAGAAACAGATGTCGAGGATGTTCAACAATATTGCTCCGTATTACGACTTTCTCAACCATTTCCTGACATTTGGCATAGACATAATCTGGCGAAAAAGGGCGATCTCGCGTTTGAAGGGTATGCAAGTGGGGCAATTGCTGGATATTGCCACTGGCACGGCGGATTTGGCTATCATGGCCGCTAAGAGAATGCCGGAGGCGAAAATTATTGGAGTCGACATATCACCTGATATGTTGCAGATTGGAAGGCAGAAGATCGCCAAGAAAAATTTGGCTGATATTATCACATTAGAAACAGGCGACTCAGAAAATCTCGCCTTTCCTGACAATACCTTTGATGCTATAACCGTTGGATTTGGAGTGCGTAATTTTGAAAATGTCAGCCGTGGATTGCAGGAAATGTACCGTGTACTGAAACCAGGTGGCCGTTTGGTGGTTCTAGAATTTTCGAGACCAGTAATTTTTCCGTTCAAGCAATTATATCATTTCTATTTCAGAAACATATTACCGCTAATTGGAAGGATTACTTCCAAAGATCCAAAAGCGTACACATATTTGTATGAGTCAGTGATGGCATTTCCAGATGGAAAGGATTTCATGGACTTGTTGCAGAAGAATCAATTTACACAGGCTAGTTCGAAGCCACAAACATTAGGAATTTGTACGATTTACACCGCTCTAAAAGCCTGATATTTACTATTAGTATTCTCCTGTATTCATTTGCGCTGCTTGCGCAGAGAGGTGACAGTTATAATTTCAAGGGCTATCAGAAGCAGTATTATTTTGGTATCGCCCTTGGTTACAATACTTCCAACTACAAGGTTTTTCAATCCAAGAGTTTTATCCTCAACGATTCTATCCGCCGTGTGACTGGTTTGCAAGGACCAGGTTTCAATATTGGCATCATCTCCAATCTCAATATCGGACGCTATATCGATGCACGATTTGTTCCTACATTTTCATTCGTAGAGCGCAAAATCAGCTATGACAATACTGATCCCGCACTCAAACCTGCCCTGAGCAGATTCAATTCTGTATTTGTCGAATTTCCGATTCAATTTAGGTACAAATCAGAGCCTTACAAGGACATGCGAGTGTTTGTAACTGGTGGAATCAAATATTGCCTTGATGTGGCAGCAAATTCCAAGGTGCGGCAAACTGAGAGTTTTATCAAGATTGCACCGTCAGATTTCCAAGTAGAAGTCGGCACTGGAGTTCAGATCTTCTTCCCTTTCTTCATTTTTTCTCCTGAAATCAAATTCTCCCACGGACTCAATAATGTCTTGATCTACAATGATCGACAAAATTCCACGACTGTGTTGGAGAAGGTTCTATCCAGGACATTCACGATTTCGCTGAATTTCGAAGGATAATACTGCCTTTGCCTAGCTCTTGCCTCGGATCAAACGGTCGACAGACCAATTTCCCGCACCGATCGCTATTATAGCAAGACAAGCTACCAAGTATAGCAACGGAGTTTCGCGATCGCTGAATGGATCATCACTAAGCGCGTAAAACGAAGCTACAGCCATTGTTATGGCAATCATAGCAGCAGCAATCCTCGTAAATAGGCCTAATATCAACAAAATGGCACAAAAGAATTCTGCAAACACTACAAGTGCTAAACTTGCCGTCGGGCCTATACCCATGAAATCCATGAACTTAATGGGTTCATCGCCAAATAATTTGAGCAATTTCCCTACCCCATGGGTTATCATGAATGCCCCAATACTTACTCTAAATATCAACCACAATGTATCCTGAGCTATTGGTGGAAAGCTCTGCTTTGCTCTGGTAGCCATATATTCTAATTAAAAGATGAATTATTAAGGTTGATTCGTTGTCAAATTGGCCTCAATAAAAGACTGCACTTCGGTGAGCAAATTAGGGAAAAATTCCAGAAAATAGTTTTCGAGCACAAGTTCGTTCTCCAGGAGTATCTCAGGTGCTTTTGAAAAATCCATCGGAAAATTAACTCTTTCAGTCATTCGCATAAATGCATATCCAAGACCTTGAATAGTAGTGTAGGATTGCAGCCAGTTATGTGAGATCATCTGTTTGGTCCTGCTTTGAATCCGGTCTGGCATAGTATCGATGCCTATCATTAATTGACCATAAATCCGCTGCAGAAAGTCCGTCAAGGCTTCGCTACTGAATGTATCCCAATGTTTACCTAGCAAGTAGTCGCAATACATATCACTAACTACGGGCGCATACTTGTGAAAATATGGATGAAGCACCTTATTCGATTCCCTCATCACAGGATGAGAATCAGTATAAGTATCGATCAAGCGGTGCAGTTTCACCCCAAGCTGAACTGGTTCTGGCAATTGTGCAACTTCCGCATTCTTGATAAAATCCGCGAGGAAATTCCCACAAATCAATCCATTGTCCTTGCCTGACAAAAATAGGTGAGCTAAGTAATTCAAAACTGAGTAAGCTTTATGCAGTAAAATGGTAGCAAGAGAAATGTCCTACTGGACTTATCGGCTTCAAAACCAATATTGCACAAAACAAAAAAGGCTGCCGAAAGTTATTCGACAGCCTTTGAAAAACTATTTAGATCAGTTTATTCTTCATTTTCCTCAGCATAAACCGGGCGATCATGTTTGATGGCAATATTATCGTATTGACGCAAACCTGTACCCGCCGGGATACGCTTACCTACGATTACGTTCTCCTTCAGACCGTACAATGGATCACTAACTGCTCCAATGGCTGCTTGGCTAAGGACTTTGGTCGTTTCCTGGAAGGAAGCGGCTGAAATCCATGACTCAGTACCCAATGATGAGCGGGTAATACCCTGCAGAATCGGTCTTGAAGTGGAAGGAATCGCATCTCTCACCGTGCACTGTTTCTTGTCTTGGCGTTTCAGATTTGAATTCTCTTCGCGCAACTGACGTATAGTTACAGGTTGACCTGGTTCGAAATGTGTTGAATCACCTGGATCAACTACTACTTTCATTTCAAATATCCTGTCGTTCTCAGCAAGGAAATCATATTTCTCAACTGCTTCGCCTTCAAGGAAAATAGTATCTCCTGGATCTTCGATCTGCAACCTACGCATCATCTGACGCACGATTACTTCAATATGCTTATCGTTGATGGCAATACCTTGTGAGCGATATACTTCCTGAACACCGTTTACCAGATACTGTTGTACAGCGAATGGACCTTTGATGTTGAGGTAATCTTCTGGTGAAATAACACCATCAGAAAGTGGAGTACCAGCGCGAACAAAGTCACCATCTTGAACTAGTATATGCTTGGATAGACCAATCAAATATTTGCGAATCTGACCATCTTTCGCTTCAACGATAACCTCACGGTTACCACGTTTGATAGCCCCTAGTTTCACCGTTCCGTCAATCTCAGATACAATTGCAGGATTCGAAGGATTTCTAGCTTCGAAAAGCTCGGTAACCCTAGGAAGACCTCCCGTGATATCCATGATCTTACCTGAATTCCTAGGAATCTTAGCGATCTTCTGACCAGCACTTACTGCCACACCATCTTCGATTGCCAGATAAGCACCAACAGGTAAATTGTAACTGCGCAGTTCCTCTCCGTCTTTAGACAAAATCCTAACGGATGGTATCTTACGCTTGTTCTTAGATTCAATGACAACCTTTTCAGCATATCCGGTCTGA
>JBDSUZ010000120.1:0-3275 GCA_039927395.1 Saprospiraceae bacterium
TTACTGCAAATCTCGGTGATTCGAGATCGATTGCGACGCACCCAGCTAGCACTACGCATTCTAAACTTAGCCCGGCCGAACGCCAGTCTGTGGGTATCACAGATGGCCTGATTCGCCTATCAATAGGGCTCGAACATCCTATTGATATATTGGGAGATATAGAAAATGCTTTGTCGCAATGCTAGCCATTAAAGTACAAAGCCATTGGGGATCACCACCCCTTTTTTGACTACAACGATTCCATCTTTAACCACATACAGGTCGGTTTCATTATCTGGCAAATGACTTCCACCATTGATCCGGACATCGTTTCCAATGCAGACATTTTTGTCTACAATTACATTCTTGATATAGCAGCGCTCGCCAATTCCCATCGGGGGCTGATCTTTTAACTTGTTGATATCATCTAGGCTTTGATAGAAGTCATTTCCCATCAATATGCTATTGACAATCGTGGTGCCAAAGCCAATTCTGGTCCTAATCCCGATTAAGGTGTGTTCGATCCTGCTTGCATTGATGATACATCCCTCAGCGATCATTGTTCGCTCGAGAGTTGTTCCTGACAACTTCGAAGGCGGCAACATGCGAGCCCTAGTGTAGATCAATTTGTCGTTGTCAAATAGGTTGAACTTTGGCAATACATCAGTTAAGCCAAGATTTGCTTCAAAGAATGAAGCAATATTTCCAATATCAGTCCAATATCCTTCATACTGAAAACTGACTACCTTCCTTAAATCTATCGACATTGGAAGTATTTCCTTTCCAAAATCTTTTGCCTCAGGATTTTGATCCAACAATTCAACCAAAGTGTTGCGGTTAAATATGTAGATACCCATCGATGCGAGGTAATTCCTGCCTTCAGATTTCATCTCGTCAGAAACTTCTGAGCTCCAATCAGGCAATAACGATTTGTCAGGCTTCTCGATGAATGAAGTGATCTGACCTTTTGCATTAGTTTTTAGAATTCCAAATTCAGTAGCATCTCTTGCGTGCACAGGAATGGTTGCTATCGAAATCTCAGCGTTCTTCTTGATATGATTTTGAAGCATAGCATCAAAATCCATTTGGTACAGTTGATCACCTGACAAAATCAAAATGTATTCAAAATTATACGGCAAAAAGTGGCGGATACTTTGACGAACAGCATCTGCAGTGCCCTGAAACCAAGTTGGATTATCTGGTGTTTGCTCGGCCGCGATGATATCGACAAAACCATTAGAGAAATGGTCAAAGTGATATGTATTCTTAATATGCTTATTGAGCGATGCCGAATTGAACTGTGTCAAAACAAATATTCGCTTAAGCCCCGAATTGAGGCAATTGGATATTGGAATATCCACCAAGCGATATTTACCCCCTATTGGGACTGCAGGCTTGGAACGCGATTGAGTCAATGGATACAATCTGGATCCCTGTCCACCGCCCAATATTACCGATATCACTTTATCTGACATGTTGCTTTAGATTTTTTTTCTCACAATTGAAGTGTAATTATCATGCCAAAAAACTATTTCACTTTGCAAGTTCTCTGTACATCATCTTATACTTATTGGCTGAACGCTCCCAACTGAAGTCCAATGCCATCATGCGCCTTCTGGCTTCGTCCATTGAGGCCTCATTTTGGTACAATTGGATCGCACGGTAGATTGAATACGCGCCGTCCCAGCCATTTGCCTGAACAAAGCGAATCCCATAGCCACCTGGATCGCCCAGATCAATGACTGTATCCTTGAGGCCGCCGACTGCACGTACTATTGGCACCGTGCCATATTTCATAGCATACATCTGATTGAGACCACATGGTTCAGTCCTTGAAGGCATAATCAGGAAGTCGGCACCAGCATATAACAAGTGGGCAAGTGCCTCATTATAGCCGATATAAGCATTGAAGTAACCAGGATAATAGCCTTTCAATATCTCGATGGAATTTTCAACACTAGAATCGCCATTGCCCAACACGATTCCTGTAAATTGCCTTTTGAATTCCTGCAGGCTCCTGCCAAAAATTTCGGGCAGTAAATCTGCTCCTTTTTCATTTGCAAGGCGCCCAATGAATACGATCAGTGGTTTATTGACATCTAGATGAAATGCTTCGCAAATCTTGCGCTTGTTTTTTGCCTTACCGTCCTTGACCTTTGCAGCCTTAAAGGTAAAGTCGAGATATTTGTCCTTTTCAGGGTTCCATACATCTGTATCGATACCATTTAATATCCCCATAGCTTTGTGCCACTCAATCCTCACAAGTTCCTCTATACCATTCATATTTCCATTTGCGAGTTCCTGCAGGTAGGATTCTGACACGGTGGTAAACTTCCATGCACATTTGATTGCCGATGCCATGGGATTGATCGTGCCGCGCCAATCGATCAGACCTGCCTTCCAAGGATCGTAGTGCGGAATATACTCTGCCTGGCTCCAGCTGAACATCCCTTGATACATGCCATTGTGAATAGTGAATACCGAGGGGATCTTACTAAGTGATTGATACTTATAGCAGAACTGCATCATGAATGGAATCAATCCGGTATGATGGTCATGACAGTGTATGACATCTGGCTTTTCAGACCATTGGCTTACCCAATCAAGTGATGCGATCTGAAATGCAGTAAATCGTTCTGTATCATCCCGATAGCCGTATACATCGCTTCGGTCAAAAAGCCCTTGGATTGCGATCATGAACAAATCAAAACCCAGCTTGCGGCTTCGTTCATGCATTATTTTGTAGCCAAATGAATGACGACCAAGTTGAACATATCCTTCCCACACTGTATCAAAAACTTCTGTCTCGAGAAATTTAGTCAGATAACAGGGCATCATCACTGCACAATTAGCGCCGGCCTGTTCCAAGTACTTGGGCAGTGCCCCGACCACATCTGCCAGTCCACCCACTTTCGCTACCGGATAGCACTCCGCGGAAATATGGAGTATGTTTAATTTTTTCATAGGTCGTATTAGGGATGATAAGATAGAAATCTATTTTTAATAATGCGATAATATTATCAAGGGAAATAGCAAAGAAATTTGCTTGAATAACGAGAAGTGCTAATAATGGAACCCAAATCTGTAATCGGCTTAAGCCAAATCACATTGAGGTCATTTTAGGGGCAAAAAAAAAGCCTCAGAATAAATCTGAAGCTTTTCTGGTGACCCCGCTGGGATTCGAACCCAGGACCCCTACATTAAAAGTGTAATGCTCTACCAGCTGAGCTACAGAGTCTTGCAAACTATTTTATTAGAATCGCGGTGCAAAGATAATATTAACCTTCAAATTCAAG
>JBDSUZ010000121.1:0-3142 GCA_039927395.1 Saprospiraceae bacterium
TAGAGAAAATACCAACCGAATATTTGGCGAAGCTGGCATTGATCTGATACTTGGAGGACATCCGCACAATATGCAGCCGATGGAGAGCTACCCATTAACCTGCCCATGGACAAGTATGTCAAAAAAAGGATGGGTAATTTATTCACTCGGTGATTTTGTCGCCTACGACATTTATACGCTTTGCCATATGCCCATTTGGTTGCAGATCAAATGGAATGTATATGATGCTGAGGATGGTAAAAGGCAAGTGTTGATGTCTGAAATTTCCGCGAGACCCATTTATCTAATGGGAAATTATGAGTCCAAAGACAAGCGCGATTTGCGATTGTTAGATGCGCTGCAATTGGAGGAAATGATTAGTGAGGGAAAGAAGCCTGAGGCAATGCCCGATAAGTTGATTCCTGAATTCACAGCATTGATGGCTTATTATCGCCGGTATTTCAACGTACCTATATCAGGGGGTCAATCCAGGGCTTAATCAGCAAATAAATACCTGTTCCAAGGAAAATCGCTCCGGTGAGTAGATTTATTCCTTTAAGTACATTTTCGTGAAGGAATCGCTTGACTTTGACAGCAAAAAAAGCAACAGAGACTTCAGTGGCGAAGATGGCAATCAAGGCGCCGCCGAAGAACCAAAATGTTTCGCTTAAGCTGTATTTCATACCAGTTTTGGCAAAACTATTGGCTCCCAACCACAACACAAGATTGGCTGGATTGAGAATATTTAGCAAAAACCCCTTGCCTACAAAGGATATTATATTGCTGAAATGTCTAGGCTCCTCTTCTTGTTTTGCTTTCTTTTTCTTCGCTTTGGAAAAAAGCGTGCCCAATCCAAAAGCCATCAAAATCAATGCCCCAGCAATACGAACCGGACCTTCGACTTGCAGACTTTCAGGCATGAGTACCTGCACTCCGGTCAAGGCTATTGCAATCAACAACACGTCGGCAATGATCACACCTGTTGAAATCCATAGGCCTGCTCTGACGCCTTCGGCAATGCTGTAATTGATGATGGAAAAGATCACAGGCCCCAGCGCCAGACTCATAAAGAATCCAACTGGAAAGCCTTGAATCAGCGCGGTGAAGTAATGTTGTTCCAAAATATGAGGATAAGGATCTAGGTTACTTGGTGACGGCCTCGGCCTTGATAAAATCCAGGAAAGTAGTGAAAGTGTCAGTCTTCATCACCCTTGGAAATTTGCTTTGTCCTGTAGATTTGCCCGATTGCTCCAGGAAATCGTAAAAATTGGATGTTGGGACTATTTCAATCACAGGATTCTTTAACACTGATTTGCGCTCCGTGCGATAGTCATCATTGACCTCTGAAAGAAACTTGTCTATCTCGTCGATCACAAGTTGTGCGTCGGCAGCATAGTCACAACCTATTATCCAGTGATGTCGGAAATATGTCTCAGCCTCTTCACCACAGACAGTGTATTCAGGTATGGCTATATTGAATTTGTCCGAAACAAACTGAATGGCTTGATTCATATTGTCGACGGACAAATGCTCACCACAGATGCTGAGATAATGCTTGGTTCTACCAGTAATGATGATCTTAGCATGCGCCTTGTCGGTAAATCGCACCACATCGCCAATCAGATAGCGCCATGCGCCACCACAAGTGCTCATAATGAGCGCGTAGTCCACTCCTTCCTCGACCTGCTCCACAGTGAGCGTTTGCGCCTTGCGATTTACTTTGCCATCAACCGAAAAATTCTCAGCGGTCAAAGGCAGGAATTCGTAAAAATTGCCTTGGTTGAGTACCATACGCATCGAGCTGTCGTCAGGGTCATTTTGGTAGGCGATGAATCCTTCGGAGGCGAGATACGAATCAATAAAGTGAACCTTCTTGTTAAATAGTTTGCTGAATGACTTTTTGTACGGCTCAATGAATACGCCGCCATGGGCGAAGACTCTAAGATTGGGCCATATGTCGTGGATATATTTGACTTTGTGGTATTCGCATACTCGCTCGATCGTCAGCTGGACCCAAGCTGGTATACCAGAAATAAATCCGATATCCCATTGAGGAGCATTTTTTGCAATTTCATCGATTCTCGAATCCCAATCATTGATTTTTGCGATCTCAAGGCCTGGTTTGTAATAGCCCGCCATCCATGAAGGTGGCTTGCTGGCATTGATGCCGCTGAGGTCACCTACTTGATATTCACCTAGATTTTGGAGGTCCGTACTACCGCCTACCATCAGCATTTTGCGGGTAAATTGATCTGCGGGAAGTTTGTATTTGCGCAAGCTGAAAAACATGCGCAATCCAGCTCTGAACATATTTCGTTGCAAATCACCTGTGAGTGGAATGTACTTACTTGGAGATCCGCTGGTACCTGAACTCAGCGCGTAAAATGGGGCTTTGCCCGGCCAGGTCACATTAGCTTTATTTTTGAGATTGAGATGCCACCATTCGGAGTACATATCGTCGTAATCGCTGATAGGCACTTGCTGTTGAAATGCCTTTATCGATTCTGCGTCGGCCAGTATTTTATGAAATTTATGGTGTTTGCCAAAACGAGTAAACTGTGCTTGTAGCAAGAGTTTGTATAGAGTCCGCGATTGCTGTAGGGCCGGAGGAAGTATGGTTTTGCTCAAGCGATCCCCCAGCGTGATTCCTCTTTTGATCAATGCACCTAATAATGTCATAATTGCAGTTCTTCAGGGGGTAATAGTCTATTAAGACCAACAAGTTGCCACAAAATTCCTGCCAGAGGCTCTATCTCTAAATTCGCCAAGGTAGATTCCCTGCCAAACACCCAGATTGAGTGCATGATTGGTGATGGGAATCAATATACTATGCCCGATCATAGTGGATTTTACATGCGCGGGCATATCATCCGGACCTTCAAGTTGATGCCGGTAGTTTGCATCATTTTCGGGTACTAGGCGATCCAAGATATATTCAAAATCTCGCAATACATCAGAATCGGCATTTTCATTGATACAGATGCCTGCGGAAGTATGCAATATGAATAGTTGAAACAGCCCTTGCTCGGGCAAAGTTCCGACCGCTTTCAAAACCAGATCCGTAATGACATGAAAGCCTCTTGGGAAGGGTCTTATGCTAAAGGATACCTGTTGGATCATGCTAGTGTGGCCTCGAAATTGGTGGACATTTTAAAGAAGCAAA
>JBDSUZ010000122.1:0-2647 GCA_039927395.1 Saprospiraceae bacterium
TAGCACAAACGATCGCCGCAGGCGCAGACATGATCGACTGTGAAAGCATATGAAGTGCATAGAATTTCTGTGAGACGGGATCTGAACCGCCAAGAAAACTGACATAAGCTGCCAGTACACTTCCAGCTGTATTTGCCATACCTCCGACCATTATACAGAGGATCTCCGATTTTGTCATTCCCGCCAGATAGGGCTTTACCATCAAGGGAGCTTCGGTCTGCCCGAGGAAGATATTGGCAGCAGTAGATAGTGATTCGGACCCAGATATTTTGAGCTTGCTCAGCAACCAGGCAAAAACATACACGATCTTCTGCAGGACACCTAGATAGTAGAGAATGGAAGAAAGTGCCGCAAAGAATATAATATTGGGCAGTACCTGAATCGCAAATACATAGCCCCATTGACCATCAGGTTTTGCAAGATTGCCAAAGAGGAAGTCGGTACCGGCATGGCTCACTTGAATCAGTCTCACAAAAACATCTGCCAAAAACTGAAACATCGACCGGATGATGTCGACATGCAAGATTCCAATGGCAAATATGAGTTGAACTATTATTCCAGTAATCACTAAGCGCCAATTGATGGCTTTGCGATCTGTGCTTAGAACATAACAGACGAAAACAAGAAATATGATGCCTATGAATCCTCTTCCAATTTGTGTTGCAAATTCCATATTAGCTTTTTACCGAAGCTAAATGTAAGTACTGGAATGGTAATTTGAGTTCCTGCCAAGTTTTTTTTGTCGATTAGTATAAGTACTCTCTGACGAACTCCTATTTTGTGCGTAGATATCTGAATAGAAAAGCTGTGGAAAAAAGTTTTGTGATAGGAATTACTGGAGGAAGTGGCAGCGGCAAGACTTCGCTCATTTCAGATTTGCGCAATAGGTTTACCGAAGCCGAGCTAAGCATCATCTCCCAAGACGATTACTACAAGCCAAGGGCTGAACAGCTGTTCGACGAATCAGGTGTGCAAAATTTTGACCTTCCGCATAGTATTGATTTGCTTGCTTTTGCGGAAGAGGTGCATCGTTTGCTGAAAGGCGAAACTGTAACCAGATTGGAATATGCCTTTAACAACCCTACGGCAGAAGCTAAAACAATAACATTCAAGCCAGCTCCGATCTTATTACTCGAGGGACTATTTGTATTCCACGAGCCACTGATCAGAGAAATGCTGGATCTAAAAGTGTTTATACACACTAAGGAAAATCTAAAGATTATCAGGAGAATCAAGAGGGACCGCGAAGAGAGAAACTATCCGCTGGAAGATGTACTATATCGCTACGAGCGACATGTGATGCCAACTTTTGAGAAATACATCAGGCCATTTCAGGAGGAAGCTGACATCGTCATCAATAACAATGATTCGTATCACCAAGGCTTGGAAGTGTTGGTAGGGTTCCTAAAGAATAAGATCGTAAAAATCGCGTAACTATAGTGATATCAAATTCTTACAATACGTAACTTAAGGTTTTATTGCCAGAGTCATCTGGCGTTTTCCTGGTGGACCATCTAGTTCCTCTACTTCAAATCCCACGCTTCTTAATGTTCTTTTGAATGCCCCTTGTGCACAATAGGTACTAAGAATTCCCCCACTTTTCATTGACCGGAATACACTTTTGAGTAGTGCCTCTTGCCATAATTCCGGCTGCGTGCTTGGTGCAAATGCATCAAAGTAGACAAGTGAATATTCATCCTCGACATTTAGGCTTTTGATATCGGCCTGGATTTTTTCAAATCTGAAGTTTGGGTTGATTGCAATCCATTCGCTCCATGCGCAGTTGTGCATTTGTTCAAAAAGTGGCTGGAATGTATTAGAATCCAAGCCCATTTGCTCAACATAATTTAAGGTAAAGGCAGTCGAAATAGGCACGGGATACAATTCGTAGGTGCTGTATCGGATAGAAATGTCATTAGCAATAGATTCGACCAGCGTTAATAGCGCATTTAGGCCAGTGCCAAAACCCAATTCCAGAATATGGATTTCTTTATCAAGCTGACAGCGATGTAGCCCTTCCTTGATAAATACGTGTCTGCTTTCCTGGATAGCTCCATGACGTGAGTGATATGTCTCAGCAAATTGATCCGATACCAATGAATGCGATCCATCGGCCGTTATAAAGATTTGCGGGTCAGACAATGCCTTCTGCCACTATATTAAGGGAGGCAACAGATTCTTCAATTTCGTCGAATGAAATATCGAGGTGATCCTCATCATAGATGCAGATACCCTGGTAGATAAGTAATACTTGGGGAGATTCGTGATGTACTTTGAACATTTGCGCGATTTCATTAGAAATTGCACGGTGTTCGAGAAGTAGCAGCTTGTAAGGACTGAATGCTATTGAACTAGATTTCAATCTTGATTCCAACCTAAGCAATGCCATGGCGCTGATGCTACATTGCGTGCTGTGTTTGAATATGAGACAGGGTATATTTTGCGAACGAGATAAGAGCTCTTGTAGATCATCGTTACCGGATAGATCGAGCCATACTGCACTATTTACCATATCATCAAAGCGATTCCTTGCACAAAATCAAGAATGTTGCCAACTGAGTCAGATATAGAAAAATTGCTAGGGCAGCCATAACCGCGGTTGCAAGAGCTTAATAAGACTGTTGCCACAATCGCCAAGGCGATCAAA
>JBDSUZ010000123.1:0-3269 GCA_039927395.1 Saprospiraceae bacterium
TGATGTTGAAAAGACAAAACAGGAAATATTTGCTTTGGCTATTTCAACAATCTAGTAACGTATTGTAGCGCTACGCTGTCACGGTCCCTGCTAAGCTGGGACGGGTTCGAGTCCCGTCCGGTCCGCAAAAGTCTCGGCTAAGCCGACACAAGCCTCGTTAAGAAATTGATGAGGCTTTTTGCATTTAGGGAGATAATCCTGCGCTGTCACGGCCTCTGTAGTCAGCCATGCAAGATCCGGCGAGGCTAGATTATCTCCCAAACTCTGCTCCCCAGCCTAAAGGCCGGGGCCATCAATTCTCCGGATCGATTCCGAATTGGCAAACACTCCACCCCAGCCTAAAGGCCGGGGCCATTGATTCTTGCGAATCATTCAAACTCCCAAACTCCCAAACTCCCAAACTCCCAAACTCCAGATTCTCCCCTAACTCCTCAAATTCCCTATTTCTGTGCGCAATTGCATGAACATGTCCCGGATGCTCTCGTAGTTGAGGTCATTTGGTTGAAATTCCGTAGTGGCCAGGCTGCAGGCATATTCCCATATTTCGAGTATTTCGTTGGCATTGATTTCGTAGGGTTTGTAGAATGGATTGTCTGATTGGAGTGTAAAAATATTGTCCTTTTTGCCCTTCCTTACGACGCGCTTGTATACGATGCCCTCATTTCTGCTCAATATGATGTAAGTCCTTCCATCCTTTACTTGCGACAAATGCTCAATGTATCGGGCGATGATAAATGAGCCTTCCTTATGCGGGGGCATCGAATCGCCTTCAACAGGGAAAGCCCGGAATTTGCCATTGCTGAGAAAGGGTAAGCTAATATTCTGCAGCTTTTCTATGAATTCAGGGTCGCTATATCCGGCCAGATAACCAGCCTTTGCTTTGTGAGGTAATATCTCAATATAGTCGGCACCACTTTGATCGACCGTGATGGGCAGCAATATCCTGTTGTCCTCCATCTTCAGAAGCTGCTCTATCGATACCTTGCTCAGATTGACGGATATCAACACATCAATGCTGACATGGAAATACTGCGCAATCCGCTTTAGTATGTCCAGAGGAGGCTCTGATTTTGCTTCCTCATATTTGGATAGCCTCGCTCGGGTTATGATCAGCTCATCTGCCAGCTTTTGCTGTGAGAACCCCTTTTGAGCCCTGAGGTGCCTGATGTTTTCGGAGAATAATGACATTGCGACAATTTATCGCAACAAATATACAATTGTTTGCGATAAAATGGCGTAATGTTGCAAAGAAGTTTTACACGCACACAGTTCGGTTATTATGAGCAGGTCTATTGTACATATGGATTTAGATACCTTCTTCGTCTCCTGCGAGAGGATGCTAAATCCCAAATTAAATGGGATACCCCTGATCATCGGCGGCAGCTCTGACAGAGGTGTCGTGGCATCCTGTTCGTATGAAGCCCGGAAATTCGGTGTGAGGTCAGCCATGCCCATGAAGCTCGCCTTGAGGCATTGTCCGCAGGCAAAAGTCGTCAAAGGCGATATGGAGCTGTATTCGCACTATTCACATACTGTCACCGAGGTGATCGAGGAGCAGGCTCCCGTGATGGAAAAGGCTAGTATCGATGAATTTTATCTCGATGTGTCCGGTATGGACAGGTTTTTTGGCTGCTACAAATGGACCTCAGAACTCGCTCAGAAGGTTACAAAGGAAACAGGACTACCCATCAGTTTTGCCTTGTCTATAAATAAGACGGTATCCAAGATCGCTACAGGAGAATCCAAACCTTTAGGTAGACTGGAGATTAATGAAGCTATGGTAAGGCCATTTCTCAATCCACTCTCAATTAAGAAAATCCCGATGGTAGGAGATGTAACCTTTCAATTGCTGTCGAGGATAGGCATTAGGAAGATACAGACCCTCTCGGAGATGCCAATCGATATATTGGGTAAGCTTTTGGGCAAAAATGGCAAGGAGCTTTGGAAAAAGGCAAATGGCATAGATGACAACCCGGTAGAACCCTATGTCGAAAGAAAATCCATTTCAACGGAGCAGACATTTGAGCAGGATACGATCGATATAGCACGAATAAAATCACTCCTCGTCGGAATGGTCGAAAAACTGGCATTCCAATTGAGAAAGGAAGAATGGCTTACCTCCGTCGTAGTAGTCAAGATCAGGTATAGCAACTTTGATACGGCCCCCAGACAATGCAAGATACCCTATACTTCCTGCGACCATATTCTGTTGCGAAAGGTGACCGAATTATTCGACGCGCTGTACGAACGAAGGATGAGAATACGGCTTGTGGGCATCAGATTTAGCGGCCTGGTAAGAGGTACCTATCAGATCGATCTATTTGAAGATACTACTGAGATGATGTCTTTGTACCAAGCGATGGATAAAGTGAAAAAACGGTATGGATTTCAGGCGATCCAGCGATGCGCGGGAATGAAGATCAACAAGGCCAAACCATAGCATGTATCTCAATTGTCACTCATACCACAGCCTGCGCTTCGGTACTATTTCCACCGAAGACCTCGTAGCATTAGCAGTAGCAAATGATGTCAAGGCCTTGGCACTGACAGATATTAATGCCTCAGCGGCAGTCTTTGACTTCATCAAAGACTGCCAGGCCGCAAATATCAAACCGTTGATAGGGATTGAGTTCAGAACTGAAGCACACAAACTCAATTATGTAGCGCTCGCAAGGTCTCAGATTGGATTTGCTGAAATGTGCAAATACAGGACAACTCACAATATTGAAAAGACTGAAATGCCGAATTTTGCGCCGGAGTTTGAGGATGTAATTGTTATTTACCCCCTTGAAAATTCGCCAGAAAACTTAAAAGATTACGAATACATCGGCGTAAAACCAGAGCAGCTCATCAAATTGTATCGCAAGGAATGGCGAAATAGAATTGAGAAGATGGTCATACTTCAGCCGGTTACTTTCCGCAGCAAAAAGGAATTCAATCTGCACAAAATTCTACGCGCAGTCGATGACAATGTCGTCCTGTCAAAATTGAGCGAGCAGCATTATAGCCCCATCAGCGAACAAATGATTCCTATCGGTCAATTGATCTCAAAATATAAGGACTATCCGCAAATTGTTAGCAACACAGAGGACGTAATTGAATTATGCGATTTTAAATTTGATTTTAAGCCGCTCAAAAATAAGAAATACTATACCCGAAGCAGACACAGTGATAAGCAGTTGCTCACCAGTCTTGCAAATGAGGGACTCCTCAAAAGATACGGCAAGAGTAATAAGGAAGCACAGGCGCGAGTCAATAAGGAGCTGCAA
>JBDSUZ010000124.1:0-5340 GCA_039927395.1 Saprospiraceae bacterium
ATATGAAGTACGAAGCATTCGCATATGAAACCAAAGCTTCGGCGATCTTGGTTTCAAAGGATTTTGTGCCGACTGCCACTATTGAAGCATCGCTAATATTGGTTGATGACGTCTATTCGGCCGTTGCAATATTGTTGGAGAGATTCAATCAGACTCAACAAGCAACTTATGAAATTTCAAGTCTGGCATTTATTCATCCCAGCGCCATAATTGGTTCTCAGGTCACCATTGGTCCATTTGTCGTAATAGAAGAAGGAGTTACGATTGGAGCGAATTCAAATATCAGAGCTCAAGCATTTATCGGTAAAAATGTGCAGATTGGAGAAGCTGTAGTAATCAATTCAGGAGTCAAATTGTACCATGAAACTCAAGTGGGTGACAGAAGCATTATTCACGCAAATGCGGTGATTGGCAGCGACGGATTCGGATTTGCCCGCCAGGGCGATGGTACTTATAAAAAGATCGCTCAGATCGGCAAAGTGGTGATCGAATCGGATGTGGAGATAGGGGCAAATACTGTGATCGACAGAGCTACAATGGGCTCGACTATGATACGCAAAGGCGCCAAACTCGACAACCTGATACAGATCGCACACAATGTCGAAATTGGATCAAATACTGCTATTGCAGCTCAAACTGGCATCGCAGGAAGCGCTAAGATAGGAGCTGATTGCCTTATAGGTGGCCAAGTGGGCATTGCAGGTCACTTGGTGATAGCAGATCGCACCGAGATTCAAGCCAAATCGGGTATTTCCTCCAATGTGAAGAAGGAAGGCTCCAGATTATATGGTTACCCAGCGATTGATTATGTGCATTATCTCAAGGCATTTGCAGTTTTCAAACAGCTACCTGCTATGGTCAAGAAGATCGACGAGCTCGAAAAAAAGAGCAATTCCCAGTAAAGAAGGGTTGACTAAATTTGGTTGTCATTGAAAGAAAAAGCGATTTGAGTTATAAAATGGCAGGTTGAAAGATGTAACTTTGTGCGCTTATTGCTGAAGCAAGGAAACCAATCATCCCCTACAGCCTTAAGCGTAACGAAAATCCAGATGAAGCAAAGGACAATCTTGCAATCAGTTTCAGTATACGGAGTAGGCTTGCATACTGGCAAAGAAGTATGTCTGACCTTATTGCCCTCCGCAGCAAATACTGGTTTCCGATTTCAGCGCAGTGACCTGGATTCCAAACCAATATTTAGCGCCGACGCCTCCAAAGTAGTATCTACCAATCGCGGCACTACCCTGCGAGAAGGCGAAGCCCAAATAAGCACTGTAGAGCACGTACTCTCTGCACTTGTAGGATTAGGTGTCGACAATGTAATTATCTCAGTTGATGGCCCTGAAACACCCATCATGGACGGAAGCGCTCTGGCCTTCGTCGAAGCTATCGAAAAGGCTGGAATCGTCGAGCAAGATGCTGATCGCGATTATTTGGTAATCACAGAACCCATTTCTGTAAAAGATGAATTGACCGGTTCCGAACTTGTTGCAATTCCTTCTGATCAGTTTGAAGTAACAACTCTAATAGATTTTAATTCACCAGTGCTTGGGCAGCAGTATGCGTCTCTTGATCATCTGCAAGACTATCGCAAAGAGATTGCCTCTTGCAGGACTTTTGTATTTGTGCACGAACTCGAGTATTTACTTGCGCAGAACCTGATCAAAGGTGGAGATCTCAACAATGCGATCGTCATAGCCGATAAGCCTTTGGCAGCTGAAGAACTTGATAATTTGGCCAGGAAATTGGATAAGCCTCATATCAAGGTTGACAAACGCGGGATTCTAAATACGGTGGACTTGCTATTTCAAAATGAACCTGCAAGACATAAATTATTAGATGTAATAGGTGACCTTGCTTTGGTGGGCAAGCCTATCAAAGGCAAGATCGTGGCCACTAAACCCGGCCACAAAATCAATGTACAGTTTGCAGCCCTCCTTCGCAAGAAAATGCGCGAACAAGCTAAACTTAAAGGCGTTCCAAGTTATGATCCAGATCTTGCGCCGGTTTACTCAACTCAGGATATCTTAAATACTTTGCCACATCGCTATCCATTTCTCATGGTCGATAAGATCATCGAATTGGCCGGTAATGTCGTAGTTGGAATCAAGAATATTACTTTTAACGAGGCGATGTTCCAAGGTCACTTCCCTGGCAATCCTATATTTCCTGGTGTATTGCAGGTGGAAGCATTGGCGCAGACTGGCGGAATTCTAGCTTTGTCGACTGTAGCTGATCCTGAAAACTGGGACACCTATTTTTTGAAAATTGACAATTGTAGATTTAAGCATAAAGTGATACCTGGTGATACATTGGTCCTGAAAATGGAACTGTTGGATCCCATCAAGAGAGGTATTTGTCATATGCAGGGCACTGCTTATGTAGGAAATAAATTAGTTTCAGAAGCCGAAATGACGGCTCAAATTATAAGACGTACTGATGTCTGATATACACGCAATGGCTATAGTTCATCCCGAAGCCAAATTGGCCCCGGGTGTCAAAGTCGATCCATTTGTCACGATTGGTCGCAATGTTGAGATTGGCGCAGGAACCTGGATAGGGTCCAACGCTGTGATCATGGAAGGTGTCAAAATTGGCGAGAAATGCCGCATATTTCCTGGAGCGGTTGTAGGAGCAATCCCTCAAGACCTCAAGTTTGACGGTGAAGAATCGGTGCTGGAAATTGGCAACAATGTCACCATTAGGGAGTACTGCACTATCAACCGTGGAACTAAAGCTAATTTTAAGACTATTATCAGAAATAACTGTCTGTTAATGGCTTATGTACATGTAGCTCATGATTGTGTTATCAACGAAAACTGTATTTTGGCAAATAATGTCAACTTAGCTGGTCATATCGAAATTGGCAAAAATGCAGTCATCGGAGGTATGTCTGCAATTCACCAATTTGTCAAGATTGGCGAACACGTAATGGTTGGTGGTGGATCAATGGTAAGCAAAGACATTCCGCCTTTCGTCAAAGCAGCTCGCTATCCATTATCATACGTCGGTATCAATTCAGTAGGTCTCCGCAGACGTGGCTTCAGCCCGGAGCAGATCCACAATATCCAGGATATATACAGGATACTTTTTGTCCGCGGCTTCAATACAAGCCAAGCAGTAGCGCTCATCGAATCGACTATCGAAGCAACTCCAGAGAGAGATATGATCCTTAGCTTTATCCAGAATGCCGATCGCGGTATCATGAAAGGTTTCCGCCAGGTTTCCTAATGCAGTTGTTGCATTCCATTGAGCTTTCGGGTGTATCAAAACGTTTCGGAGAGGATTGGGTGTTTCGCAACGTGCAGTACAATTTCACTTATAGCAATCGCTATGCGCTGCTAGGCCCCAACGGTTCAGGCAAATCCACTTTCCTCAAGCTTATCTCCGGTCAATTAAGCCCAAGCAAGGGCAAGATTCAGTTTGCCTCGAGCGATGGCAAAGCAATTGATATTGCCGATCTCTACAAGCAGGTATCATACACTGGCCCCTACATCGAATTGATTGAAGAGTTCACCTTACGAGAGGCAATTCAGTTTCACAGATTTTTCAAAGATTTGATTGGAAATATCGATGATCAAGAGTTGTTGCGTATCCTTCAGTTCCAAAAAATTGGCGATCGACAGATCCGCCATTTATCCTCCGGCCAGAAGCAAAGAGTAAAACTTGCCTTGAGCATAATGAGTCAATCTAGGATTTTATTGCTTGATGAGCCAAGTACGAATCTTGACGCGGAGGGAATGCAGTGGTTTCAGGATTTGCTGCAGCAATATGCAGGTGATCGATTGTTGATCATCGCTTCAAATGAGCCCAAAGATTTTCAAATTTGCACCGAGACTTTATCCATTCAGGATTACAAATAGGAGTGTAGGGCGGTAGAGATTACGTTAGGGAATCGCTCAAATCTTCCAGATCCTTCTTGAGTTTGCTTAGCGTATCAAGTAACTGTTGACGGCTTGTCAATTTCTTTTTGCTTTCGCGGATTTCATTTTTAGCTCCTTCGAGGGTGAAGCCCTTTTCCTTTACCAGGTGGTATATAAGCTGTAGTTGCTCGATATTCTGGCGGGTAAATCTGCGGTCGCCTTTGCTGTTCTTATGAGGCTTGAGGAATGTAAATTCCGTCTCCCAATAACGTATCAGAGATTTGGAAACACCAAACATGTCTGATACTTCACTGATAGTAAAGTAAAGTTTATTGAGATCATCAAGCTCTTTGAACACCACGGCTTACAGTGCAATTATTTTTCAAATATATATTTATTTGAGAAATAATCATACCTAAACTATGTTAAAGGTCTGTAAATAAATGATAAAGGGGGTCGGGCTTTACATTTAGCTTGAAGCAAAATGTTAATATTGCATTCTGCTAAACTCAATCAAAGGATTTGTTGACCTCTCCTGACATGCGCACCATTTCCATATATTCTTCCGGATTGAGGTTGTCCATACAGAAGTTGATAGGGTTGATGGCCTTGCCATGCAGGCGCACCTCATAGTGCAAATGTGGGGCAGTGGATGTACCTGTATTGCCAACTTTTCCGATCAGTTCACCTTTTGTTACGTTTTGCCCCACTTTGACGATGATGCTGCTCATATGGGCGTATTTGGTTGTGTAGCCGTAGCCGTGATCGATTTCGATGTTATTGCCATAGCCACCTCGTTCGCGCTCGATATTTACCACTTTTCCATTGCCACTGGCTTGAATATGTGTTCCGACAGAAGCAGCAAAGTCAAGGCCTTCATGCATTCTCCTTATCTTGAAGATTGGGTGCAAGCGTATGCCAAATCCCGACATTAGGTTGAAATTGCGGTTGAGTTGATCCGCTCTGACGGGTTTGATCGATGGAATTGACGCCAAATATTTTTCTCTTTCTGATGCCAGTTTCAAGAGGTCTTTGAACGAAGTTTCTTGCAGCTTGACCTGACGTTCGAGCTTATCAAGTTTAGAAGTAGTCTCGACCAGTAGTCTGCCCGTATTGCGAAAACTATTCAGTTTGCCGTATTGATCTGATCCCCCGGTACCACCACTCCAAATACCGATATCCATGGGGTCACTGCCAAATATGATCTTACGGATATCGCCATCCATTTCGTGTACACGGTCAACTGTCTGATTGACTTTCTCCATTTGTTTGTTGACCGCTGCATATCGAACCTTCATTTGGTCCAGTTCCATCATGAGGGCTTTCTCAGCATTGGAGGGAAATAATTGGCCAAATACTATCGCCAGACAAAAGGAGCCAAAGGAGAGGGCTCCACCAATACCCAAGCCGCGGAATATCTTCCATTTCAAAGGAGTCTTGTAGGACTCAAATTGCAATGTTTTGGAATTGAAAGTAAATT
>JBDSUZ010000125.1:0-1752 GCA_039927395.1 Saprospiraceae bacterium
GGCTCTTCCTGATATGTTTTCTTTCGTCTGGAACAGCAGTTTCACAAGAGATAAATGCCACGATCACTGTCGTGTCGCCTAGAACTCAGACGGTCGACAAGAAGGTATTTAAGAGTATGGAAGCGACTCTCCAAGATCTGATCAACAGCAGAAAATGGACAAATGAGATCTATACAACTGAGGAGAAAATTGAAGTGACCTTCCTGTTGACCATTTCTGAGGAACTATCGCCAACTAATTTCAAAGGAGAGCTCAACGTGCAGGCAGTTCGCCCTGTGTATGGCTCCACTTATAAGACATTATTACTCAGTCATTTGGACAAGGATTTTACCTTTAGTTATCAAGAAAATCAGCCAATTCAATTTGCTGAAAATGCATTTACAGACAATTTGACTTCGGTATTTGCATTCTACATTTACTACATACTGGGCATGGATCACGATAGTTTTGCGCAGTTTGGTGGCGACAAATATTTCCAATCCTGCCAGGAAGTGCTCAATAGTTTGCCGACACAGCTTTCAAATACTGTGGGCTCGGGTTGGGGCGCGCTCAATACCGCTCGCAACAGATACTGGATGCTTGAGAACATACTCAATGCCAGAGCACAACCTTTCCGCAAAGCCATTTACTTATACCATCGCAAAGGCTTAGATGTCGCTCAGAGCGATGTGGTAGCTTTTAGAGCAGAGATGGTAACCGCGCTTGAAGATGTCAATCGTGTGAATACCGCATTTTTGAATACTGGTATGATCATCCAAATGTTTTGCAATGCAAAGCATCAGGAAATAGTAGAAATATTCAAAGCGGCCGATATCCCGACGCGCAGAAAAGTCTACGACATCATGATCAAACTTGACCCGGCGGCAGTTTCCCGCTATACCGCTCTCAAGTAAATCACTAGCGATTTTATTAATTTCTGCTCTCCTTGCTTGGTCTGCTTGGCTTTTGAAATCCTTTGCTTGCCAACATTGATTTGATCTCTGTAATTGCTCTTTCCAATTGCACATCGATGCCCTTGGTAAATGCTCCCAGATCTTCCTGCACTTCGATATCCGGATCGACACCGTGGCCTTCTTTGAACCAAGTGCCATCGACATTGAACATACGGAATGTGGGCACAGTAACTGATCCGCCATCTATCAAGCCTGGGACACCGCTGATACCTATGAGTCCGCCCCAAGTGCGTGCTCCGATGAGTGGTCCCAATTTCTTTTTGCGGAAATAATCAGGAAAGGCATCTCCACCTGATCCACTCCAGCCATTGATCAACATGACCTTTGGTCCGAAATGAGAATATGGAGGCCAAGGCCAATCCTGTCCATCGCGGCTGGCAAAAAATGCCAATGGTTCGCGGTTGAGGATCTCGATAAATCGATCAGGAATCTGACCACCATTGTTGAATCGTTCGTCAATCACGAGTGCTTTTTTGTCCCATTGTGCATTGAACTGACGGATTAGCTCATTCTGTCCATCGACGCCAGTACTGCGTACATATATATAGCCTACATCGCCATTGCTGGCATCAGCGACTCTCTTTCTGTTTGATTCGATCCAAGCCAAATGTCTGAGTCTTGCTTCATCGTTCATCGTCATCACGATCTCAGTCTTAGCTCCAGTCCATGATGGGCTGCTGTTGTAAGTCAATTCCACAGTCTTTCCACCAAGTCCTTGAAAGAATGCCGTTGGTTCAAACTCTGTTGTAATCGGAGTTCCGTTGACGGCGAGAATATAGGATCCTTCCTTGATCGCGAC
>JBDSUZ010000126.1:0-4618 GCA_039927395.1 Saprospiraceae bacterium
GGTCTCTGACTTAATACGTCATAATGCGCAAAGAAGTTAGCATCATCTGATATCGGAAATGAAATAGCTATACGAGGCATCCAATTGATCTGAGGAGTATAATCCTCAAATGAATTATCTGGATCAAATTGATCATTCTGGATATTGTTGACCCGATTGTTATAGAATTTAGGATAGATAACCTCGCCCCCAAATATCACATTACCATCATTAGCGGGAGCACCGCTGTTATAATACCAGTTGTCGCCTTGACGAAATGCTTTGACTGTGCTAGATCCGTCACCATTGACGTATACTTTGTAATCGTCTGACACTGCTGCCGGTCTGTTTTCATCAGGAAACTCAGCGTAAAAGTCTTTTGCGCTTTGTACTTCATATAATGAATATATGTCTTTAAGCACCTTGGTATTTGCATCATATCTGTCAACACGAAGTCCCAAACGGAAAATGATATCCTTGTAAGAGAACTTGTCTTGCAAATAAGCCGAAGAATAAATCGGAGTGATAGGAGCTACTTCAAAAGCGCGGGTTCCATCGGGATTTCTTTTGCTGAAGAAGTCATTGAAGCTAACATCAGATCCAAGTTTTTTCTCTCCTAAATAATCGTAGCCGTAGTAATTCAGGATACCCTGATCAGTGAGCTCGTTTGCTGCAAACATATCCAAACGAAGATCATCAGGATTGATGGCATCGACGTCGATAAACTGTTGCAAAGGAGTTCCAGTCAGAGTTCTTACTGCCTTGTAAAACTTAAGATCAGGATTGTCGTTGACCAATCTGCCATACTCTTCCAATAAAAGGCCTGTTGTAGGATCGATAAAAGTATTGCCTGTAGGATTATCATAATCTACTCCATTGAAATGCGCATTTGCCTGTTGACGAGCAATTGTCCATAAGCCAAATGGAGCAAGTGTCCATGACCTATTTGTACGTTGCTCATATAGCAATCCAAATTGCAGCGAGTGCTTTCCTTTTTCGGAGCCACCAGGCAATATGTCAAATGAAAATGTTGCACCACCGGTGTATACATTGCTTTCATATTTACCCATGGTATTGTATACCGAACCCACATTATTTTGGAATCGCCATACTGTGCTGTATGAAGAGCTCAAGAATCCGTTTTGTGCTGGATAAGTATCCAAGGTATCCAAACTAAATCCCGTGAAAGTATTTGCATTGAATGCACCTAAGGCAGGATTGTATATTGATGGAGTAAAAGGATTATTCTCATCAATTCTTTGCTGCCAGCCCGCTTGCTTATATTCTGTGGAGTCACCAGTAGCTGAAGGTACTTCACCTCCAACTGGCACTTCAGAATAATTAAAGGTTCCGACATGTCCATAACGGAAAGGATTCTGACCGTGTCTGATATCCTCTCTTACGCCTGAAGTCTTTTCAAATCCTCCTTGTAGGATATATACCGCATTCTGAATCGGAGATTTTTTCTTACTCTCTTCTCCACCACCATTATAATTGGATCCAAGACGGTGACGGAAACGCAAGCTAGTACGGATACCATCATCTAGCGCCTCAGGGTTATTGATCCAGTTAAAGGTCTGACCGCCAATTGCAAACTTGTTCTTAGTATTTCTATAGCCACCAGACAAACTCAAATCTATCGCTTGATTAACTCTAGCATCGATCTTACCATTAAAATCGATGGCCTGCGCTCTTTCATTTGGTCTGGCATCGAGGCGATCCACATCGCTATTGTTCAAAAACTCAGCACTTGGCTTAGCAACATTGTTGATCACCGTGAGTGGATTTTGCTCAAGTTCTCTGATCACAGATTCCGGCATGCGGTATACACCGATGTAGGAAGGATTGTCATCATAGTTATATAAATAGCGACCTGATAGACGGAATCCCAACATGGATTCACCTTTCTTATTCTTAGCGATCGGGCCGCTGATATTTGCGTTGATCTCTGAACGGTTGTAAGGGTCTAGAAACTTAGAAGTCTCCAGCTCTACCCCGCCTGAAAACCTGCTGCTTGGGCCTTTGGTAGTAATCGAGATTACTCCACCGGTTACGTCACCATATGATGCTTCCAATCCACCGGTCACAACCTGCATCTGATCCACCTCTGATTGAGGGATGATGTTGCCTGCGCTACTGTTGATCACGCGAATACCATCAACATATATGTTGGTGGCATTTCCACGCGATCCCCTAACATTGAGTTCACCTCCTGTCGATGTCAGACCGGCAGTGGTGGTAGCTATGGAAGCAATTGATTTGAGCGGGGAATTTCTGATTTCCTCACTTGTCATGATCTTACCTTGGGAAGTGTTGTCCTTTTGGATCAATGGAACTGCATAATCAGTTACGACAACCTCATTCAGAGTCACACCCTGATCCAACTTGACATTGGCGGTGTTGATTTTACCCTGCAGTACTAATACGCCATTCACTCTTTGCGTCTGATAACCAACGTAAGTAATCTCCAACATATAAGTACCTGGATCGATGTTGGCGAAGTTGAAAAAACCGTTTTCATCGGTTTCGATTCCGGTCTTAAGCACCCCATTCTGAAATAGGGCTACGTTACCAAAAATTACCGGTTCGCCAGTAGTAGCATCTTTGACTCTTCCTTCGAGCGAAGTCTGTCCAATCGCAACTACAGTACCGAACAACAGAAAAAAGAAAAATAGTAACTGTCGTTTCATATAAAGTTCAATTTAATAGCTTGACAACCCATTTCGGGGCATTAGAACGCAATGTTAAGAAATTTAACAATCATTAGTTGAAAAAAAGTGGTTAATGACTCAATTGTGACAACAGTATATTTGAAAGGGGCCTTCCTGATAAATATAAATGTTGTCGCGCTGCAAAGAGCCAAATAAAAATTGGTTTAGAAATTGAGCTCCAGAGCCATTTTATCGAGCTTTCGCAGCAGCACATGAGCGATTTCACGCTTTGATTCATGTGTCCATCCAGCGATATGCGGACTCAGAATGACATTTTTCATTTCCGCCAGGCGGCCAAAAATGGTCTTTTCTTCATCGGTAAAATGAGCGATTTGCTCATTTTCAAATACATCCAGACAGGCGGCTCGAACTTGCCCGGAATCCAATGCTTCCACCAGATCCTTCAAAGCGATGACTTTTCCGCGAGATGCATTCAAGATGATAACTCCTACTTTGCATGCCTTGAAAAAATCGGAATTTCCCATTTTGAGGGTTTCCGCTGTCAGCGGCACATGCCAACTGATAATATCGCTGTGTTTCTGCAAATAGTCAAGTTCGCAGCTCTCCACATAACGCATGCCTTCGCCAATATGCTGCTTGTATTTATCATATGCAAGTACCTGCACTTCAAATCCTGCCAGTTTTTCAGCAAAAGCTTGACCATTATTTCCAAATCCAATGATTCCTATTGTCTTTCCTTTCAACTCAAAGCCTCGGTTTTGTTCCCTTAGCCACAGTCCTTGCCTAATCTGTTGATCGGCCTGATTGAGATTGCGAGCGATGCTTAGCAACATGCCTACCAGATGCTCTCCAACAGCATTGCGATTGCCTTCAGGTGAATTGATAACCACAATTCCTCGCATCGAAGCTTCCACCTGATCTATGATTTCGAGGCCTGAACCAAGGCGCGCGACCCATTTGAGGTGCTTGGCCTGATTCATAAAAGCAGCATCAACGATGATTTTGCTGTTAAGTACTAAACCAGTGTATGAATCTATCATGCTGAAACAGTCAGCGGCAGTGATCATCGGTTGATAATCGACTTGATATCCCATATCCTCGAGCCCACTGATCAAGTCAGGGTGGACATCATCGGTAATTAAAACCTGACTTTGCTTCATTGTTGTTGCTTAACTTTGACGGCAGCGAAACTAATTGAAACTATGAAATCTGCCACTTATTTTCTGTTGATGGCAATTGGCCTGCTCTCGTGTAAATTAGAACCCACTGAATTCATTTCGCTGCAGGGTTATGTTCGCTACATCGAACCTGAACACTCTATCAGGGGGCAATTTACCATCAAATCTGGAATGGACTCGCTGCATCTGACGGCAGATACAATTGCCAGAAAACTCGCATTTCAAAATCAAATCCTGGAACGCAAATCTTATTTTCAAGGATATAGGTATCAGTTGGATGAGGTCGCTGATAGAACAGAACTGATCTTTGTGAATTTGGAAAGAGCTGATGGGAAACCAATCGGCGGCAGGTATGAATTTCCCCACGCTAGTATCCAATCGGTTCAATACCTTGACAGCACAAGTAGAGATATTACCGTCAATTGGGAGGGAAATGAGAAGAATCAGGACGCCCAAATACTATGCATGATCATCGATGAGGCAAATCACGCGGTGACATTTCCAGCAAATACCAGCAGTCAAAAGCCAATCAGAATTCCTGCTGAAGATCAGGAGGAACTTCAGAAAGGCATGGGCAAAATCTATTTGATCAGACAAAGTTGGATCAAGCAAATCGACGCTACCTCCATCCTCAATATTCAAACTGAGTATTACAGCAAAGAATTTGCCTTTGAAATTCGGTAGAAACAAGTAATTTATTCGTGAATTTCCCTGAAGATCTATCCATTCTTTGTGACTGAGGCCTCGACGGCAAGATCAAAATTCATATCTTTGCACAATTTTTGGAAC
>JBDSUZ010000127.1:0-5203 GCA_039927395.1 Saprospiraceae bacterium
GTCAATCAATAAAGATAGTGATTGCCTTAGAATAAAAAACCCCATTCCGTGAGAAATGAGGTCGAATTTTTTGAGCTTAAAGCCAAAAATTACAGAGCAATCACTGCATTTTCAGTTGCTGCCATACCAGCAGGAATAGTGCTGTCGGCCTCTAAGTCATTCATCCATACTGAATCATTGACCAAATAACGGAAAGCATAAGACTTGCCATTTTCTAATTCCAATGTCGTTTTGAATGAACCGTCTTTTTGTTTTTTAAGTTCATTTGAACTTGAATTCCAGGCATTGAATTCGCCTAGAACCACAGCTTTTTGAACTGCGATACCTGCTTCAGGTAATGTGAAAGTTACTTTAGTAGTACCTTTTTTGTTGAATGCTTGCTTCTTGATAGCCATGATGAACGAGGATTAATTGTAAATGGAATTTTGATTTGTTCAGACCACCCGAACACCACAAAGCATCCATTTGATCTTAACTCAAGTACAAAGATATAAGTAATTAACAAAATGAAATTTTGCCAAATGCCTTACAATGGCAAATATTTGGTATTTTATTTTGTAATTAGCGGCACATTCAACCAAATATAGTCGTAAATGTAAATGGATTAAAATAAAATATCGAAAAATTCATATATATAACTTACGCACATAAATGCCATAAAAACTTAGGTTGACTTAAGGGATATTTAAGCAAATGGCATAAAAATGGCCGACCCGCAATTGTTAGAAGCAGGTCGACCTATTATGTGTTTACTATGGTTTTGCACTTTCTGTTCCAGCGCCAAAGCCAAACAAATCATCTAGTTTGACTTGGTGGAATTCGCCGTACTTAGCAAGCTCTTCTTTGCTAACTTTATTCTCTGAACCAATTACAGCATAGTTAAATGGCTTGTTGGCAATGTATTCTTTATGCATCTTTTGCAGATCAGCAAAAGTCATTGTACTTGTCTTATCATACACGCTCTTGCGTATATCATAGTCGATACCAAGTTTACGGGCATTGAGGAATGAGAATACTTTTCCTTCGTTGATGATACGATCAGTCTCGATCGACTTGCGGATCGAAGTCTTGGCAATATTGAAAGACTTTTTTGTTTCGGGCAAATCGTTGATCAACTCGTTCATTGCTTTGACTGCTTCAGGCAATTTATCAGCTTGAGTACCAACATAAGCAGTCATTCTATACCACTCGTCCTTTTTGCTAGGAGCAATCAATCGAGCATTGGTCGAATAAGCCAGAGCTTTTGATTCGCGGATTGTCGAAAACACCAATCCTGACATTCCTCCACCAAAGTACTCATTGAATACCATCAACTCAGGTGCCAATTCAGGTTTGAAGCCTTTGGACAAAGGTCGGGCCCAAGCCAATTCTGCCTGTACCATATCGAAGTCAGCGAAATACACTTGTGGTCTTGCGCTAGCTTTAGGCTCAAATTTAACCGCTGCAGGAATCAGCTTTTGAGTTTTTGGCATCAGATGCTTCGGCTTGAGCGATGCCGTCAATTTTGCATTGTCCATCGGACCATAGTACACGATATCGTGTGGATAATCAAACAAACTGTGCATAAGATCAGTCAACTCAGTTGCTTTGACCGCTTTGATTTCCTCATTTGTCAACACATAATTGTAAGGATTCTTTTCGCCATACAATGCATAGCTCTGCAGGCCGGCCATGATTGCACCCTTATTGCCTTTGACGTCATTGCGCGATTTGATCATCCTTCCTTTGAGGTTTTCAAGGGTTGGTTCATCCGGCTTACAGGTTCTGATGACATTTTCCATCAGTGTAACTGCCTTTTCAAAATTCTCTTGCAGTCCTTCGAGACTGATCGTCATTTCTTCCTTACCTACATTCACGTTGTAGCTGCAGGCAATTTGGTAAAACTGCTTTTTGATATCTTCGGCGCTTGCTTTATCTGTCCCGAGTAGAGAAATATAGGATGCAGCAAGAGACAATTTCTTGTTGTTGTAATCGCCCATATTGAAGCGGTAGTACAATCTGAACAAGTTATTGTCTTCATTCTTAACCGCAAATACATCTGATTTGTCCAGTTTGCCTCTGCTGAAATCTTTGTTATAGTCGAGGAATAATGGTTTGACAGAATTCTCTGCCATTTCATTGACATTTTTTACAAAAGGTGAAATTGCCTCTCTATTTACTTCTATGGGAGTTATACTAGGCTTTTCAACTTTCAATATGCTCTTGTCCTCACCCTTACGCTTATAGATAGCAACAAAGTTGTTTTGAAGGTATTTATTTGCAACTGCAATAATCTCCGCACGCTTGATGCTGCTGAGGTCATTGGTATAGCTAACCACTTCCTTCCAATCTCTCCTACCGATATATAGATCCATTAGGGTATTTGCACGATTGGAATTGCCTTCCATGCCTGATACAAGATCTTTCTTGGTATTATTGATGATAGAAGTCACCAATTGCTCATCGTATTTGCCTTGCTTGAGCAGTTCCAATTGATCAAGCAACAGTTGCTTTACTTCATCGAGCGTTTGACCTTGCTTTGGTGTGCCTCCCATTAGGAATACTCCATAGTCTTTCATTTGATTCATACCGCAGAATCCTCCCAACATCTTTTGTTGTTGGTTGATATTCAGATCTATAAGACCTGCCTTTCCATTTGACAAGATCGATGAGATCAAATCTAAAACTAGTGCATCTCTCGTGTTGTTGGCTGGAGTGCGGAAACCAAACTGAACTCTTTCGGTAGTTGGGCCCCAGACTTCGAGGATTTTTGGCTCAGCAATCGGCGCTTCAGGAGCGCTAGTATATGGAGTGACTGGTTTTGATTTCATGTAGGCAAATGCCTTGTCAATCTTGGCAATCACTTCATCTGGATTGAAATCCCCTGCGAATACAAGACAAAGGTTGTTAGGCACATAATATGTGTCGTAATACTTCCTGATTTCCTTCAGGCTTGGATTTTTCAAATGCTCGATTGTCCCGATCGTTGTCTGTTGACCATAGTTGTGTTTTTTGAACAATTCTCCCATCAGAGCTTCATTGATCTTCCAGCCATCATTGTCGAGCCCACGATTTTTTTCTTCGTATACAGCTTCCAATTCTGTATGGAACAGTCTGAATACCGGGAAGCGATATCTCTCTGATTGTACAGCGAGAAATTTGTCGATTGAAGTGCTTGGAATGTCTTCTTGATATACGGTCTCATCAACCCAAGTATGTGCATTGGTATTATCGGCACCCATTTCAGCCATCAGCTTGTCATATTCTTGTGCGATGGCATATTTGGCAGCCTCACCGCTTGTTCTGTCGATTTCTGCATAGATTTCCTTGCGAGCATCAGGATCAGTGGTCTTGTTGTACTTCTCGTACAAGTCTTCGATCTTGTCAAGCAAAGGTTTCTCCTTAGCCCAATCAAGCGAGCCGTATTTATCGGTTCCTTTGAACAACATATGTTCTAGATAATGGGCAAGGCCAGTATGTGTACTCGGATCGTTGTTGCTACCGGTGCGCACACCCATCAGTGTAAATAGTCTAGGCTCCTTCTGATTAACAGTAAGCATAACTGTAAGGCCGTTTTTCAGCGTATAAAAACGCGTTTTCATTGGATCGCCACTCACATATTTATAAGTATATCCATTGGCGGTGGCTTCTTTCCAAGTGATTGGGCCTTGTGCCTGGGCTTTAGCGATGATGGTACTTAGCAACACAATGCTAAGTGAAAGGTGGAATAATGCTCGATGCATAGCTCTGTTAATTTTGTAAAGGGAATTTTCGTCTGCAATTTGGCAATAACTTGAAAGATAATCTGCTAATGTCGACTAAAAGGCATTATTTACCCCTAAAACGCTGCTTTTTGAGTTAAAATGCTGTTAAATCAACTGCGACTGATAGCGCTTGGGTAATTTTGCATTCTCAAGTATCAAGATGCGCTCATTTCTACTTTCCATTTTCACGTTGCTATCTGCTTATGTTTTCTTGCAAAGCTTTGCCATAGAGACGTGTGTAGTTAGTAAATATGAGCTGGGGAAGAAACTTTTTGAAGATCCAATTTTATCTGAAGACAAAAGTATTAGCTGCTCTTCTTGTCATTTGGCCGCATTTGCATTTTCTGATACGCTTAGATTTAGTGTTGGCGTCCACGGCAAACTAACTAGCAGAAATACTCCTTCCATAACCAATATGGCTTCCAGAAATTCTTTTTTCTGGGATGGTCGCGTCGAAACATTAGCTGAACAGGCATTGTTTCCGATCGCCAATCCCATGGAGATGAATCTGCCGATCTCTGAGGCGGTAGCAAGATTGAGTTCTGATCCATTTTATTCAGCATCATTTCAAGCGCTTTACAATACAATACCGAACGCTCAAAATCTCGGTGAGACATTAGCAGCCTTTGTCGAAACCCTTGAAACCAATGCTCCTTTCGATGCTTGGATTAATGGTAATGAAGATGCGATAAGTGCCCGTGCGATAAGAGGGCGAGACCTTTTCATGTTCAAAGCAAAATGTTTTGATTGTCATTTTGGGCCAGATTTCACTGGCGATGAATTTAAGAGCATCGGACTGTACAATGGTCTTGAGCACAATGATCGTGGCCGCTTCGAAATATCAAAAGATTCCCTTCATCTCGGCGCTTTCAAGGTTCCAGGACTGCGCAATGTAGCAATTACTGGCCCGTACATGCACGATGGCTCGATGCGCAGCTTAGCCGAGGTCATTGAATACTACGACGATTCCAACAAGCGCTTGCCCAATGGCATCAACCGCGACACCATTCTTAAAGATCCTTTAGGTCTCACCGCTCAGGAAAAATTGGATCTCGAGGCCTTTTTGGTGAGCTTGACGGATGGGAGGTTTGTTAGATGAGTTGAAAAAGTCGCTGCGCTCCGATGATTTGATGATTTGATGAGTTGATGAGTTGAAAAATGTCGCTGCGCTCCGATGAGTTGATGATCTGATGATTTGATGAGTCGAAGAAAGTCGCTGCGCTCTGTTGAGTCGCTTAGTTGTTTAGTTGAGGGTCGCTTCGCTCCCGGTTATGGGAGTTTGGAAGAATCGGAGGTTAAGGGAGAATTTCATTGTCGCGAGCAGCGCCCGCGGATTCGCAATTTTGAAAAAGTTACATGTAGGCGCATAAGATCTTATGCGCCGCTACCAATAAACATCATCATGAGGAATCAAATGATGATCAGATACGAGGTAGAGACAATGGCCTGCCTTGTCTCGC
>JBDSUZ010000128.1:0-12795 GCA_039927395.1 Saprospiraceae bacterium
AAAGTTATTTTCTGTATTGTCATAAAGATTTGAAATTATCAGAAAATCAAATTCATAGCAGGATGAACGCGGTAAAGTTCTATTTCGAAAAGGTATTACATCAGGAAAGAATGTTTTTCGATATTCCGAGGCCTAAAAAGCCTGCTTTACTGCCTAAGTCTCTGAATGTTGAAGAGGTAAAAAAACTCTTTAGTGTAACTCAAAATAATAAACACCGCCTTCTTCTGCGATTGTGCTATGGCATGGGTTTGCGCGTAAGTGAAATTGTTAATTTGCAAAATAGCGACATAGATATTCATGCTTTGAAGGTAAGGATCCACAGAGGAAAAGGGAAAAAAGACAGGTATGTTAATTTGCCGCATTCGGTGACTGAAGATTTGCAAATTTACCATCAGGAATATAAAACTAAAGACTTTCTCTTTGAAGGACAGTACGGGGGCCAATATAGTGTTCGTAGCGCTCAACTAGTATTTAAAGAAGCAATGAAAAAAGCTAAGATCACCAAACAAATTGGAATTCATGGTTTGAGGCATAGCTATGCTACGCACCTTCTGGAATTTGGTACAGATATCAGCCTAATTCAAAAACTGTTGGGTCATAACGATATTAGGACGACCTTGCTATACACGAAAGTTTCAGATCGTGTCTTGTCTAAAGTCATTTCTCCTCTGGATAAAATTTGAAATGCCCTTTTCCTGATATGGCATCCCTTCATGCCGAGATGCAATAATCTCCGGGAATATTCAATGAAATAGCATTCAAGGAGGATCGTACAGACGCAATGCGTTGCGTCTCTCCATATGATGATATGAATGGGCCTTCCTTCTATTGGCAAGAAGCAATAATCTCCGGGAATATTCAATGAAATAGCATGCCATGGGGAAGAGACGCAAAGCATTGCGTCTGTACAAGAGGATCTGAGGGAATATTCATTGAAATGGCATTCCTTTCATGCAATGATGCAATGAATTGCCCATGAAATATGCTCATTCAAGATGAAATTTATCAGATTGCCATGCAGCGGGATTATTTAGGATATATTTAGAAATTCGTCGATAATCAGATTCGGATCGAATAATATGGTCATAAAATCGAGCATGCCAATCAAAATCAATTGCGTTTTTTCTGGCATAGGTTGTCACGGCAGATTTATATCCACGAATGATGGCCGCCAGGTTCTTCGATTGTGGGGCAAATTGGTTTTTTCTCGTAGAGACGCCATGCTTTGCGTCTCTGCAATGCGTGGCGTCTCTGCAGGGCACTGCATCTGCAACATTGAATGGATTATTCATATTTGGGTCTGGCGAATTAAAATCATTTGCCCCGATGATAATGATTCCGTGAATATGATTGGGCATTACCACAAATTCCCCCAATTCTATGTTCATATCAATGCGTAATTGAATTGTCCTATACCATTCGGAGTGGGCAATTTTCCCGATTTGCGTGGGCTGCAAGATTGAATTTTCAATTTCTCCAAAATAATTGGCCATGTATTTTGAACTAATGGTTACATAGTACATGGCCTCCCTTGCATAATCCCAATCTCGCAAACGAGCCGATGGTATACGATATTTATTGTTAAATAATTTCTCCATCTATAAATAAAATTCAAGTATTGACATCCTGCCAAATACACTAAACTAATGTGACAACATCGGCTGTGCCAAAGCCTCCAACCTTAGCCCCTTATCCTGATAATATTTAGCATCAGCAGGCCGATTTAGCAGCTCCAAAGTATGTGCATGCATTATATAAATGCTAGATACAAATTTTGATACTTGAGCTGCGCTCACAGATTTTATCTGATGAATCCTCAAATATTCATCAATCTCTGGAGGACAATGTTCAATAAATTCCTCTGTCAAAAGCGCATAATTTTGCCAGTCCTTCTTCCCTTCCAAGGCTGACAATCTTGCCCGATAGCAATTGCCATACAAAACGGCGTAGTCTTCATAATCATAATTAATCGCAGGCCTCTCTCTTCCATGAAGGGTGAGTGCAAATAGTATTGATAGCGCCACTAAAGTGCTTGCCAAATTAGCCCATTTTTTGGATTGTAAATATTGAAGCGTCTGCAAAATGGCGAATGATGAAAATAGTATCAGGACAATCAAGAATCCGGAACGATATCTACTTAGAGGTACCGAAAACAATAATGGGACCAAGGACACCAGCAAGATCAGATATAGTGGCCATTTCTCCCATCTATACCTTCTGAATACGAAGAACATTCCCAATAAGCCAAAAGGAGCGCAGATCAACATAGTGATCGGCAAGTAGCGCAATACAGGAATGTATAATTGATATAAATAAACATTGACATTATTCTGCATTTCAAACCAATAGAAACTCTCCTTTAGCTTTGTCCATTGCAGCTCCAAAAAAGCTCCAAATGAAGGATAGGACTGTATGCTAGCCAAAATCGATGGAAGAATAGCTCCGCCCGTCTCACCCATAATTTTAGCTAGAGAAGAGTATTGGACTGTGAAAGCAATTGTCGGATCGACTGAAACATGATTGGCTGGTATATAGGTGATGCCTCCATTACTCGCCATCTTAAAAGCTGAAATGTCTTTGGAGATATTTCGAATTGCGAAGGGAGAAATAAATAATAAGCATATCCCAACAGCCAAACCCAATTTACTAAAAGTAGTTCGCAAATTGCTTCTGTTTTCAAATAAATAGATCATTAATGCTGGAATGGTAAATAATATCAAATAGGTTTGGACCATAAATGCCAAGCCCATACTAATTCCAAAAATCGATGCAGATATTATTGTAGATCTTTCTCTAAGCCTGATAAAACTAAAGAGCAAAAGCAACATCGCTGAACTAGATAAGGTGGTCCTCAATAAAACAAGATCAAAAAACAAAACCATTGGACTCAACAGAAATAGCAAAGCGGATAGTATCCCAATCATATTGCCAAATAGCTTCTTACCAATTGCAAATACCAAAACACCATTTACTGCACCCAATAACAGTTGCCACCAAAAAACATATTCTTGCTGAACGCCAAAAATTGCGTACGTGGCAGCGATCAAATAAGCATACAAGGGTTCTTGATGATAAGTCTTGCCGCCATACCATTGATTAATTAAGGCTCGTTCGGGGTTGATGAGGCCTGCTGAAGCGGCTTGAATTTTATATTCCGCCAATTTGCCCGGATTCTGCCTAAAGTATTCATTCGCCAAATCCTTATGCCAAGTATGAACGGGATGAAATGGCTGGTCATTGGACCAATCACCTGATGCCAATTGCTTTGCCCAAGCATCAAAAAAGTACATATCAGAATTATCCCATTGAGCGACCTGCTGCAATGGTGTCGATTTGAACTGCTGCAAATACAAAAGCCTAATGCCAAGGCCCAGTGCAAAAATTAGGCAAAGTGAATGCCATGGCTTTATGAACTGTAGCTCCATCGTAAACAAATCTACTGTATCTCTAACTGGAGCTGATTTCTTACTAAATCTTGCCTGTGTAGGGCTATCTGATCCCTCTTTCTTCTTTTTGCCCTTGGTCATATCAATATGAAATATTCAGAATTGAAACTAGCAATAATTCCAAAAGAATTCCTCCTACAACTGCAAAATCCTCATAAACTTGTCAATAGCACTCTGGTCATTAATTGATCGTGCTAGAGTCAATATAAACTCAACCAATTCCGCTTGGGTCTTCTTTTTTCGCTTGGAGCCACTTTCCCTCCAGGCATTTTGAATAAACAGTTTGTATTTATCAAATAGGGCATCATCCAATTTATCAGCGTCTTCCCAGAGAATTTGTGTCAAGATCAAATTTGCCTGCTCGATACTCTTCCAATATGAAGAGGTTTTCTTAGTCTTATCTTCCATCGATTGAATAGAATCCTGAATCTTTTGCTTCATGATTGCCAATTCCTTTTTGGACGATTTTACTGTGGTATTCTTTGGCTCGATCTTCTGGATGAAATATTGAATGATCGCATAATTGCAAAGTGCATATGGATTTTCCTGATTATTCTCTTCATTGTCCCATTCTGAGATGATAAAATACTTTTCATAAGATTGCAGTAAGTATTTCAACAATATATCAGAAGGGTGCGCATATATTATGGCCAATCGCTTATATGCGCTACCAATTAGAAGATTCCATTCATTCCTGGAGCCCCATTTAGTAAGTGATTCTAAGTCGTGAATTACCTCTTGTATTTGAGCTGCAAATACTTCAGGCTGATCTGGATGCACTTTGAATTGCTCAATACTATTTTTAACTCTCAAATGGCAATAGTTCTGCAATAAAGCAACTGAAAAATTGGCATCTTCCAATTTCAGGATCTTCTGCATTTTGCTTCTCGCAATTTCATATTGACCTAGTTCATAGTATGCATTTGCTTCGCTCTCGATCAATGCTGCTTCGACCAAACCGGCATTCTCAATACGTATGCTTATATTCTGCAATTCTTCTAATAGATGCGTGTTGCTGTACCAGCCAGTTTGGGCTTTCTTAAATACATTGTCAATATCAATTTCGGCCTCTCGACTCATAAAATATGGTGACTTCGCTGAGCTTTGTTGCTTTTGCTTATCCCTGATTTTGTACGAATAATCTCCGTAACATTGATACGCGCCCCAGGTATTGGTATGCTTAAATCTGTCAAAGCATACTTGTCGCGCGGCGCGCACTGCGTCACCAAAGTTTTCGCCAGCGAACATTTCCTCATAAAATTTATTAGCAAATGCCAGAGCGGCCTCATCATCGACTGCCCAACCTGCCGCAATTACAACTTTTACGCCTTTTTGAATCAATTCAACCCCAAGACTTGCAGCTAGTTTATATCTGTCTTGCGTGAGATGCTCATCTTCTGAATTGACAGTTCCTAAATAGCAACAATTGATAAATACAATATCAGGAGTTGCGCTCAATTGATGTATTTCGGCGCTGGTGAGATAAACTCCAGGACCAATGATCATTCCAGATTCAATAGGATTGCCTTTTTGGTATATTCCATGGCCTGCCAAGTGAATCATCTTGTACTCGCCTGAAAATAAACTCTGAATAATTTGGCCAGATTCCTGATTGATACTTGTTGTAACATTGAATCCATTGACTTTGAGCAAATCTGCTACTAATAGCGCCTCCTTCTTGGCTCCAGGCAGGGAAGACAAAGTTGCTCCAACATTTGGCTCTCCTATTACAAGGGCAGATTCCGTTAGCGCCGGCCGGATCTTTGTTTCAAAATTGCCTGTAGCTAATTGACGAATCATACCCGCGTTAACTGCCAATGGAACGGAGTAATCCGTAGTGTCATGAAGCAGTTCCCATGGATACATCGCGGTGTACTCATCTAGAACCCACAACACTTTCTGTTGATTGCGAATGGAATCTTTAAAGTCATTTGGAATTAGAATTTCAAATATGCTTTTTGCAAGTTCAGGCTTCCATTGAGCAGATTTTGACATGGAATTTAGCAAACTTTCTATAAAGACATTTTGACTGAGCACCGTGCGTAATTCTTCGCGAGCGGAGCCTGTATTTGCGCTATATTTTATAGCAGAACGACCATCTGTTTCAGTTACTCTGGTCACGGTGACTCTTTGCCACCAGTCAGCTTGTTGATCGACAAGCATCCTACTTCTGACTCCTGACAATTTCCTAATCCGCGGTTCGCCCAATTGAATTTTGAAATTGACAAAACTATCTGAAGCTAATTTATTGATTAAATAAAAGCATTGAATAGCCCGATCTTCATACAATTCAATAAATTCTACTCGATCAATTGGCAGACAAATGCCATTTGTTTGCGAAATCATTTTAGCATTCGCATTTTGCACACCTTGCAGGATTGCCCTGGCCGAACTTTCGATCGAGAGCCCACCGTAGCCGCTGCCGACCAACAATGTTGACATACCCAGTGTTTTCTTTTCGTTGCCAGGAGTCATTCGTTCATGTTCCTGAATTGCATAATTGAGCACGCCCAATTCGACGCTTTTTGCCAAATTAAATATCGTCAGCGTGCCAATTTCGTCCATTCCAATTATGATCGCGCCTTTTGGATTTTGGTCTTCAAATAATAAGACCTCATTACTACCCACTTTTTTGGGATAAATGCCCGTTTTATATCTTAGTGACAATGCCCCATTGAGATAGGTATCAACGACCTTTTCGGCGCCCATAAATCCGTCATTGTTGAAATGACCGACCAATAGCGGATAAGATGCGTGGAACAAATCCCCATTGCAGACATCGACCATTAAATTTGGCCTCTCTATTTCCTGAACTACTTTTTCGTTGTCAATTTGCAGTATATTATTCTCCAGATCTTGCAGATCATTTGTAGAAATTGGAATGTCTTCTATTTCAAAGACTGTTTCCGCTTCCCTCGCAACTAAAGGAGTCTTACTAAAAATCGTTGTAGTGCCATTGAGCAATAAATCTCGATATCCGTTCAATATCTTGTCATCGGCACATAGCTTACCATGCTCAGTCAGCACATAATAAACTGCTTGCAATTTCCTGACTTCTGGTGGAATTCCTGACTCCCATGTCACACTGCCATCGCCCATTGTCGTGGCTTCAAAACGTATTTTATTGCCAAGCCAAGTATCTTTTATGCGGTAGGATTTGACAGTTTCATCGCTCTTTCCGGCGATGTAAATCACATTGCTAAAATCAATTGGATGCGCAGGGTCGACTTTAAGCGAATTTTGATAGCCGACAATATTTTCCTGAATAGATTCATTGCTTGGTATTGGCCAATTGGTTGCTACAGCATTTGAAAAATCGGCCCAAACTGTAGGACTGGTAAAGTCATGATCTGTTTTATCTGTTGGCAGCAACTGCAGGATGCCAGGAAAAGTCGTAAACATTTCGAGGAGCGTCCGCTTAGAAACGGTCACATCTAACGTTGCAAGGCTTTTGATGATACTTGATTGCCCTGAAAATACGTGAGCAATGGCATAAGAACCATTCCAAGGTGTGCCCAGAAGCAGGCATTTAAAGCCCGGAAGGTCATTCAATTTTTTCCAGGTTGCAGGGTAATTGGTGGCAAAATATCGGATCACCAATCCTCCCATAGAATGCGCTACAATCTTAATCGGATGGTCAATTTTGCTGATTTCAGACTCGATCAGTTTATTGAATCGCTCAGCTGCAGCTTTGATGGGATTGCGCCAATCGAAATGGAAAGTATAGATGTCAAAGTCAGGCTTAAATTCATCACAAAATTCCTCATAAGAGGTTCTAATGACGCTCTTGGACTCCATTTTATCCAAATTCTTAAGCTTCTTAAGATCACCAGTGACTATTCTGCCATAATTGAGCCAAATCTTGTCATCCTCGTCATATATGGTGGAACCCATGATGCCCGGCAGAAGGAAAATAACAGGCTTTGTGTACTCTTTGGGAATTAGCAACAATTGGCCATGTTCAATACCACGGCTTCTTTGCAATATTTCCTGCGACTGCATTGAGTAAGTAACAAAACCTGTGATCGGACCTGTATCTGTTTTGATCGCATTGGTGATCGCCTGCACGCTACTCGAGTTGCTGAAATAGTGGAAATGATCGACCTCTCCATGTTCGTCAATCAACAATTGTATCGGCATCGCTCTGATGGCTCCTTGACGTTCTGACTCTGTTTGGACGATCAAATCACTCTTTTGCAGAAAGAAAAGTCTTGCCACTATAAATGCTATAAAACTATCAGTATTGCGCAAAGTCGCATTGCCCGAAACGACGGTCAAAGGTGTATTGACTAAGATCGAAGGATTGTTGAGAATCTGTATAAATGGAGACTCAGGATTCTGAACTTCCATGCCAGGCAATGCATCTTCATTGTCTTTTTGCTCGACGACAGCCACAAGTAATTCCTTCAACGCCATCATAAATGGCATCGCTACCGGAATAGCCCTTGCAAGCAGGTTGAAAATCACATTGATGTATATGTTTAGTCGTTTTGATGCCAGCATGGACCCGTAAGCCGGACAAGCAACTCTTACAAATTTGTCGACTTGAACATGGACGGTTTTACAAAGCGTCTCAATTTCCTCGATCAGTTTCTTGTCTTCAGTTCTACCAAGATTGTCATATGCATCTTTACTCAACTCAAAAAATGACATATTTTGACTTCTCCGATCCAGAATTGCTAACAAATCACCGATCATCCCGCCTCTGGATTGACTCATGATATGAAGGGAAATCAATTGATCAGCGGGAAGGAATTTCATGAAGTCGACCACATTTTCGAGTGGACTCTTAGTCAATGTTTCGTGCTCAAAAGCCAAAATTTGCCCCGGATATTTTGCTTGGATTTCCTTCCATATCAGACCATCAAGACTTTGGGTGATGTGCCCAAAACTCTGTTTAGTGCTTGAGGCTGTACCATGGAGAAATAGGAAATATGGTCGTGTTGACTCTGCTATTTTTGAAATCCGGCGCAGTTGAAAGTCTCCCTCAACGGCAAACAAACCCGGGCCCTGCTCCAATTTTTCGTCAACGCGTTTGGCCAGTTCCTTGACCGACACTGTAATTGCCTTTTTGGCAAATACTCTGATGATCTTTGCTACAAGTTTCTTAAATATTCCACCTCGACTGACGGATTCTTCAACCTCAATATTTGGATTGATTTCAACTCTAATCTCCTCGCCTGATCTCGAGATGGTATTGAGATTAAAGAATTCGGGAACTTCTGAGGCTGTCAATAGCCAGATTTTGTCCTGTCCTTCACTTTCAAATATGACTTCGACGACCTGATTATCTTCCAAGTCAAGATCTATCATCTGGGTCGAATCCCTGAATTTCGAAAAGGTAATTTCTCTTTCATAGGAAATGGTCTCTGTAGGATCTGGAGTCAAACCAGTGGTTTCAATACCCGAAATCTTGAATTTTTTCATCTTGCTTACTTTCTGTATTTGATAAATATGAATGTCTTGCTACGGCAAATGCCTGAAATTCGGAGGAATGGACAAGTTTCCTGCTTGATCAAGAGTGGCAGTTTTCTAAATTGCAGACTGGTTGCGGAACACAGATTGAAACTTGCAGGTGGTTAGCAAGTATTTGATAATAGTCACCAGTTGGATGTTCAATTTAGCAATTATTGATCGAATCGAAAAAACTTTAAGTGTTAATTTTCAACAGTTTGCGAAAACATCATTTCAAATTGAAAGAAGATTTATATTAACTATTCCTATATTTCATAATTGAAGCCGACACCTATATTCCTAAGCCTAAATGGACGATATCAATCATGGATCTGACGAATTTTTTGAAAATACTGGATTGGATCGATTCGTATCGCCAGAATCTGCCGACACTAGATGTCAACCCTTCCATCGTGCCAGGTGCCGTTTTACAACAATTGCCGACCGCAGCTCCTGAAAAAGGGGAAACATTTGATCAAATATTCAAGGATTTTGAATCGATGATCGTGCCAAATATGACGCATTGGCAGCACCCTGATTTTTATGCCTATTTCCCAGCTAGCAATAGCTTGCCAAGTTTGGAGGCGGAACTACTTACGGCCGCTCTGGGAGCTCAATGCATGCTGTGGGTAACTTCTCCAGCGGCAGAAGAGTTGGAAATAAGGATGATGGAATGGTTGAGGAGTATCCTTGATTTGCCTCCGCATTTGACTGGCTGCATTCAGGACACCGCCTCTTCAGCTACCCTTTGTGCCATCTTGAGTGCCCGCGAATTGCAAAGTGATTTTGGAATCAATGAAAATGGATTTCAAGGACAAAGATTCCGAGTCTATACATCGACTCAGGCACATTCATCTGTTGAAAAAGCAGTGAAAATAAGTGGCATAGGAGCCGCCAATCTCGTAAAAATTGCTGTGGATGAGAATTATGCGCTCATTCCTGTAGCACTTGAATCGGCCATAAAGGCTGATCTAGATGCGGGATTTAGCCCATTGATAGTCATAGGCACTATAGGCACCACAAGTACTACGGCTGTCGATCCGATAGAGGCGATTGGCAAAATTGCCAACAAATACAAATTGTGGTTTCACGTAGATGCGGCATATGCAGGTACTGCACTAATTCTGCCAGAATGCCGATGGATGTCTGCCGGACTTGAGCATGCTGATAGTTTTGTATTCAATCCGCACAAATGGATGTTTACTCATTTTGATTGTTCGGCGTACTTTGTCAAAGACCCCTTGATTTTGCGTCAGACATTTGGCATTCAAGCCGCTTATCTCAATACTGCTGTTGATGAAAATGTGGCAAATTTCAGGGACTGGGGAATTGCGCTTGGGCGGAGATTCAGGGCATTAAAACTTTGGTTCGTTATGCGATCATTTGGAGTCGAAGGAATTCGCGATCGCATCAGAGCTCATATTTTCCTTGGCAAATGGTTCGAAAATCAAATTGAGGGAGCTCCTGATTTTGAACTAATGGCGCCTGTCTTTCTCAATTTGGTCTGCTTTCGATTTGTACCGAATGGAATGGATGACGTAGCATCAATCAACAAATTGAATAAAGATTTGCTCGAAGAGCTCAATAGAACTGGCAAGATTTTCCTTACTCCAACCGATCTCAATGGTCAGTATGTCATCAGGTTGGTTCCGGGTAATGAGCAATCCAATATGAATTCTCTACAAGCGGCTTGGGAAAGGATCAGGCAAATGGCAAGGACCTTGGATAAGTTGCGGCTAAATGCCTAAGAAACTTCCTAAAAATGAAAATCCCTGGACAGTTGTAACTGCCAGGGACCTTCGAAGTTTGTCTTAATTGTCTATCTACTGTAACTGAGTATAGAAGTCAAGGTTGTCAGTTTTGGGCTGAAAGTAACTTTTGGAAGTTCATTTTTTGCTTGCTTCAAATCTGCCACCTCTTCTTGAAGGTCAACATCATATAAAAGCTCTGACATCATCAATTGAAATTCGTGATCTTCCAATTCTCCGTAAATAAATGCGACTACTTCTTCCTGTGTAAGGGTTTGCCTCATATTCATCGTTTGGGTGAGTGATAAAAACCGATTTGCTAAATACATGCATAAAACCAAGTCTCGATCTCAAATATTGCCTGCCTGGAAAATATTAATGTTAAAATTCTGAACTTTAACATACTGTCTTTGTTGGCCTTGGCTTTCTGGTCATTTTACTCGATGCCAGGTCTGTGTGCGACCAAATAGACTAAATCCGATGTAACCTCTCAATTTCAGCATATTGGGTTTGCCATCTTCAAACCACAAGGTGCAACTATACTCCTTGCCATTAGCAGGGTCAATGATCGTTCCGTCTGTCCATTCATCTCCCACCTTGACCATGTTTTGCATCACCTGCATGCCGATGATAGGTTTGCCTTTGTCCTTGCCAGGACAACTAGTGCAGGTAGTTCGACCATTGGGATCCAAGAGCTTGATTACTTTGCCATACAATTTGCCTTTGACCTCAATGATCTCGACATGTGACTTTTCCTTGCCACTTTCGTCATCAATCGATTTCCAAATACCGACCGGACTTTGAGCAAGGAGTACTTGACTTAGCACAAGGCAAAATATTACTAGGAATTGTCTCATAAATTTCATTTACTTATTAACACCCGGATGCCAGAAGAAAGTATCAAAGTCCACAATTTTGTCGTCCAGTACTTTGATTCCTTCCGCCTCGAGCATTTCCTGCATCCAAGTTGGGCTTGGAAAATGATTTCTGCCTGATAGTTCTCCCAATCTGTTGACAACTCGATGTGCGGGTATATCACTTTCGGCCGCATGGCTGTGATTGAGTGCCCAACCTACCATACGAGCAGAGCCCAAGGCCAAATAATCGGCGATGGCCCCATAGGTGCTAATTCTACCATAAGGGATGCTCCTTGTGACATCGTAGACCTGATCAAAATAACTTCGCTTTTGGAGCATTTTGGTGATTGATTGAATACTGAAAGCTACAAAAAAAGACGGAGTGTCAAAAGAACAAGGAGCGTCAGGCATTGATCGACAAACTTTTCCAAAGTTTGAAACTTTGGAAAAGTAAGTCATCTCATCAAGAAGAGGTGCTAGGCGTTGGGTCTTAGGTGCTGGAAAGTTTGCGAGTTGGGAGTTTGCAAAATTTGCTTTGGACACTTCAATCCCATCAAAATGCATTTTCTCGATCACAAGGCGACTCTGGTGGCTGAGTAAGAAGACCGCTAGCACTCACAGTTTAGAATTGCGATGTTTGCAGGCATTAGTCGAATTAGCCAATTTGCCGCTAAATCGCGTTAAGCGGCTGAAACTGTCTGACGACCGGAGGGAGGAGTTTTTCAGACGTAGCGATTTCGCGAGTAAATTGGCGTTAAGATTCGGGTAGCCGGATGAACGACGCCTTTTTTTGTTACTTTTTTGTGGCTTGGACAAAAAAGTAAGGAGAATCGAAAAGGCCTAGGGCAAAGGGAAGCAGCCAAATTGGAAGTGTTTCAACTACTCAACTGATCATCTCATTATGAAGAGGTGCAAGGCGCTGGGTCCTAGGTGCTGGAAAGCCAAATTCGATCAATTCGAATCCGCAATTGTCATTCGAGTCTCTCAGGTCCTTCAAAGTGCAAAATGATCTATGGCCTATTGAAAAGTCAATTTTGATAGCTTCGACTAATCAGAAAGAGGTACTGGGATCTTAGTCATAGGTGCTGGAAAATACTCGCTTAGTTCGACTAAACAACTAAGCGACTAAACAGCTAAACAGAGCGAAGCGATTTTTTCAAATCAACAAATACACAAATCAACAAATCATCGTCGCGCAGCGACTTACAAGAATTGGTGTGGGGTGTGAGGTGTGCGGAAAATTGGCTTATGGCATATGGTATAGGGCCTAAGGAAGCAGCCAAATTAAAG
>JBDSUZ010000129.1:0-7998 GCA_039927395.1 Saprospiraceae bacterium
ATCCCGATATTCAGGAAATGCATGTGGCAGGAGGAGATTCGTGGATTGCCACTGATGGAGGTATGAGTTTTTCCACTGATTTTTTTGCAAATACTGCACAGACATCAGCGCGAAATCAAGGGTTAAATGGCTCCGATCTATGGGGATTTGATATCGGCTGGAGTACTGATATTGCGGTTGGAGGTCGATACCACAACGGCAATACCTGCTGGTCTGAAAACTATGGCGGCCGTTTTCTGCGCATGGGAGGAGCAGAAGCTCCAACCGGTTATATCAATCCTGTCGAAAATCAGAAGGCTTATTTCTCCGATCTCGGAGGGCGCATTCTTCCAAATACATTTACAGACCAAGCCAAATATTTTCCGATAGGCAAGTGGCCTAACGAATCGTACTATACAATGGAATCTGGTGAAATGACCTGGGATCCTATTTGTTACAATACAGTCTTTATAGGCTCTGGCAATTCATTCATGAAAAGCACAAACGGAGGTGGTTCGTATTCAACATTGTTTTCGTCACCCGACGATGGTGCCGTGTTAGAGCATATTGAAGTAGCGCGAAGCAATCCACGGGTAATGTATGTGACCCAAAGGAGCAACAGCACTTATAGTGGCAAGATCTGGCGAACTATAGATGGTGGCATCAACTGGACGGCAATTGCCAATACTCCCGGCACAAGTAATGGCGATCGGAGAGTATCGCAGATTACAGTTGGAGGCGGCAATCCGATGGAGATCTGGGTTGCTTATCGTGCCGCTGGTAATGGTAAAAAAGTATTCTATAGCGTCGATGGAGGTGATACTTGGACCAACTGGTCTACATCGACAATTGATGGCGCAGTCATAAGTGATATTGTCCACCAATTGGGCACCAATGGCGGAGTCTATTTAGGCTGCAATGATGGTAAATTGTACTATCGCAATGCACTCATGAACGATTGGACGCTCTACAATGAAGGCATGCCTGCCTCGATGAATGCACTATTGCTGAAGCCATTTTACCGCGACAAGAAGCTCAAATATTCAGGAAATATGGGCATTTGGGAAGCTCCATTGTTTGAAGAATCGAAATTATTGGCGGGACCAAGCGTCGATCGGCAGTCAAGCTACTGCGTCAGCGATACTTTCTATTTTGGAGATTACTCAGTTCAAGCATCAGGTGCCACGCTTACCTGGGACTTTCCTGGAGCCACTTTTGTCAGCGATATTCACAGCACAGCACCAAAGGTGGTTTACTCGGCCACTGGTTCCTATGATGTGACTCTTTCGATCACCGGCGGAGTTCAGACTAACAGCAAGACAGTGCAATCGATGGTGTCGATCCTCGCCAATGAATGCGAGGTTGATTCTGTCGCAGGCAAATGCATCACACTAAGCAAATCTGGCGACTATGTTGAATCACCTGCCCTCGATCTTGAGACAAACACCATCACTTGGACTGCTTGGATAAGACCCGAAGGCAATCAGGTTAGTTTTGCAGGATTGCTATTTAGCGGAAGCGGAGATGCTTGTGGCATCAATCTGATGAACAATAATCAATTGGGCTACCATTGGGCAGGAAGCGGAGGCACTTACAATTGGCAAGGAGGACCCATCGTACCAGTCAATCAGTGGTCACATATAGCCTTAGTAGTTACAGCAGCAAGTGCCACGGTATATCTCAATGGGGTACCGTACACACGCACCGCTAATCACCCACTAGTTCTGATGGATCAGCCAGTTCTGATTGGGAGCGATAGAGGTTATACCGATCGAAATTTCAAAGGTTTGATCGATGAAGTCTGCCTGTACAATCGATCCCTCTCAAGCGACGAGATCAGATCATTGATGCACCTGACAAAACAAAATGTGGTTGGCTTCCCGCAGCCCGACGTTCAACTTGCGGCTTATTATCAATTCAATGAGACCGAAGGCGCAGTGTTCAATAAGGCCAGGGGAGGACAAGCAATATTGCATGGGGATGCTGTAAGAACTCGTTCAAGTGCGCCTGTGGCTTCGGGACGCAGTCAAAGCAAATTGATCACAAATACCGGCCTTTTTGATCTTGATTCGGTAGGAGTTCAAATTCAATACGACGTTGTGGCCCAGTTGCCAAATGGCTTGGTCTATGTCAGCCGCCTCAATTCATTGCCGGACACATTGCCAACTTGTACAGCTTGGTCATACAATCGCCATTATTGGATTCTTCACAATTATGGCACTGAGCCCAATCCTTCCTTTTCTGATATTCAATTTGCATTGCCAGGCCTTCCTGATATCGCCAATTTGCCAAGTGAAAGCTATCAACTACTTTACCGCAATGCTATCGCAGATTCACTTAGCTGGCAAGATATATTGCCGGCTGATGTTCAATTGGCCGCCGACAATATCTCTTTCGAAAATGTCGGAGCAAGCAATGGCAATCAACAACTATTCGTAGCTAGCCATCTTCTCGATCAGCAAATTGCAGGTCCAGATACAGTCTGCGCAGGGCAAATGAACTCCTATGCGATAAATACCGATCCATTAGCGACCTATGAATGGAGTCTTGACAATGGGGACTTGGAGTTTGGATTCAACCCGGCCATCGCCTTGGTTACTCTTAATTCAATGCCTGCTACTTTAAGCTGCAAATTCAATGCAGATGGATGCTCAACTGTGATTACTAAGCAACTATTCCTGTACCCTACTCAAACGCCTACCTTGACATTTGATGGAGAATTCCTTTCAATGCAGGATCAATATGATGAATATCTGTGGTATCTCGATGATGAGCTAATTACCGATGCAACGGGAGCCGACTGGAAGGTTCTACAATCAGGCCTGTACAAGATTATCGTCAAAGATGAAAATGGTTGCCAGTATGAAACTGAGATGCTTGTAATCATCGACAAAACAAAGGAACAAGCAAAAAATTGGCTCCGAATCTACCCAAATCCCGGAAAAGATTGGATCAGAATTGACGGTAATCAAGACCTTCAAAAAGTCACTTGCTTCAATTCTACAGGAATGAAGCTTGGAGATTTGGAGATTGAAAACCACCTAATTTCAATTGGCAAACTATTTGCTGGGCAATACTTTATCCAAGTCAAAATGAGTACCGGAGAGCTGTACTATGGGAAATTTGTGAAGCAATAGATCGACGCTAATCTTCCTCTTTGTGAGGCGGACAGTCGCCATCTTTTGCCAAAATGGTCAATTTGACTTTTGATTTTCCTTTGCGAATCATTCCGATTTGCTTCGCCGCCCTATGCGATAAATCAATGATGTATCTGCTCTTTTTGGGCAACCTGTCATTGATTCGCACGATAACAGATTTGCCATTTGACAGATCAGTTACCTCCACACAAGTGCCAAATGGCAAGCTTGGATGAGCGGCAGTCAACTTCTTTGGCTTATAGATTTCGCCATTACTTGTCCTATTACCAGCAAACTTATTGCTGTAATAGGTTGCCACACCAGTGCTTTCCTGTGCAACTATGTTGCTAAGGGCAGTAAGTAGTAAGAGGGAAATAAAACAAAATTGCATTCTCATAGGATATCAGTAATCAGCAATTCGACATCGCAAATGCCTCATATTTCAAAAAATCATTGCAATAATAGAGACAAGCCGTATTAATCAGGGTAAATTTCGCTCAAATTCAGAAAATGCAAATATTGATCATTTCCGCCTCTGTGCGCCTGGATCGCCAGAGTCATAAGGTAGCCCTATTCTTTCAACAATACATAAAGCAACAAAAACTTGCTGAAGTAGACATGGCCGATTTGGCAACATACGATTTCCCCGTTTTTGAAGAGCGCTTGGAAAATCAAGAAAACCCATCAGAGTCGGCAAAAAAATTCTCTGCCCAGATCGTAGCTGCAGATGCCATCATCATCGTCACTCCCGAATATAATAGTGGCTATCCAGCAAGCCTTAAGAATGCCCTGGATCTCATCACATGGGAGTGGAAACATAAAGTAATTGGATTGGCAACAGCGTCCTCAGGTATGTTTGGCGACATTCATGCTCAATTGCTCTTGTTGCCAATTTTTCTCAAATTGCGTGCCATCATTTCTCCGGTTGTATTTCCAAATCCGCAGGTGCAAATCAATTATGATGATGCCGGCAATCCAAAGGATCCCGAGTCAGTCCACAAGAGAGCGGATGCATTCTTAGGTGAGATGCTTTGGTTGGCTGGTGCTTTGAAAAAATAAGCCCACGGCAATCGACAGTTTCTGTCAAAGTCAAGGTGAAAAACATTTTTAAGCAAGACTTCGCGAAGCACAATTCGTGATTATTTTCGATCCATTCAATCTATTGAAATGCCTCAATGGTATCTGGGTAAAGTCAATCAAATACAACAATTAAGTCCTGAGGTCAAGGTCTTTGGGATTGCGGTGCCATCAGAGGAGAGGATCAGATTTGAGGCAGGGCAATTCATCACGCTTGATTTGCCAATTTCCGACAAACGCCAAGCACGTTGGAGGAGTTATAGCCTTGCAAATGCGCCAAATGAACTGAATCAGCTCGAACTCTGTGTGGTACATCTCACAGGAGGCGTGGCTAGCTCTTATTTATTTGACCAAATAGAAATCGGATCTGAGATCAAATTCAAAGAGCCTTTTGGAACATTTACATTGCCCAATATCGCGGACAAAGATCTCGTAATGGTGTGTACTGGAACAGGTGTCGCCCCATTTCGCAGCATGCTTCTTTCCATTTTTGAGCAAAATATTCCGCATCGTGGCTTGCACCTCATCTTTGGCTGCCGCAAAGAGGAAGACATCCTATACAGAATTGAATTCGAAGAAATGGCTGCAAGACATCCTGAATTTACCTACGATATTGCTCTTTCAAGGGAAAATAAAACCGGATTCTACCAAGGGTACGTCCACCAGATCTACAAGGAGCGATATGCACAAGTTCGGCCCGATGTCAAATTTATGCTCTGTGGATGGACCAAGATGATTGACGACGCTGTGGCACATTTGATGATCGATCTTGCCTATGACAAGAGCCAGATCATGTACGAACTATACGGATAATCAATGAAGAAGAAAATATTGCTTTTGGGATCGGGAGAATTGGGCAAAGAGCTGACCATTTCCCTACAGCGAATGGGTCAACATGTAATCGCTGTAGATTCGTATCCAGGAGCACCCGCAATGCAGGTCGCCCATAGTTTTGAGGTAATCAACATGCTCGATGGTGATGCCTTGGATGCAATCGTTGCCAAGCATCAGCCCGATCTGATTGTTCCTGAAATTGAAGCTATTCGCACCGAACGCTTTTACGATTACGAAAAGCAAGGAATCCATGTCGTGCCAAGTGCGCGGGCAGCCAACTTTACGATGAATCGCAAAGCCATTCGCGATTTAGCAGCAAAGGAATTGGGAATCAAGACCGCCAATTACCGTTATGCCGATAATCTTGAAGATTTTCGCGCAGCGGTCGATGTAATCGGAATTCCCTGCGTCGTCAAACCCTTGATGTCCTCAAGTGGCAAGGGACAATCGACGATCAAAGATGCCTCCCAAATTGACTCTGCCTGGCAATATGCCCTAGATGGAAGTCGTGGAGATTATCAAGAAGTTATCGTCGAGGAATGGATTTCATTTGAGTCCGAGATCACCTTACTTACCGTTACGCAGGAGGGTGGCGAAACTCTATTCTGTCCACCCATTGGCCACAGACAGGAAAAAGGTGACTATCGCGAAAGCTGGCAGCCAGCAATCATTGACGAAGAATTATTGGAAACTGCAAAGTCGATGACAAGGCAAATCACTGCCGCTTTGGGAGGAGCTGGCATCTGGGGAGTGGAGTTTTTCTTAAGCCAAAATGGAGTCTATTTCTCCGAATTATCACCTCGACCGCATGATACTGGCATGGTCACATTGGCTGGCACTCAAAATTTCAATGAATTCGAACTTCATGCCCGTGCAATACTAGGCTGGCCGATTCCGGCTATTAACTTGCTAAGGCCTGGCGCTTCTGCAGTTATTCTGGCAAGCCAAAATGGCGAGGAGCCCACATTTGAAGGAATTGCTGATGTATTGAAGACTCCAGATACCGATATCAGAATTTTTGGAAAGCCCACTATGCGTCCAAATCGTCGCATGGGAGTAGTATTGTTGTCCGGTAAGCTTGGTGACAATATTGACAATATCACTGCAGCAGCGCAATCTCTTGCAGCCAAAATCAAATTGAAGGCCTGAAATAATTCAAGCCTCATCGAATAAAAAAGAGTGAATCTCTAGTTATTCATCACAACTACGCCATTCGCCTCATACTTCAATTCCATTTTAGGGCTTGTGATGGCGTCGATTTCTTCCTTGCTCTTTTTGGCATCTTCTGCATAGTGCTTTAGATCCTCCACAGAAGTTTCTTCAAAGTAAGCATATCCGTCCATTGCTACTTTTTTGCCTGATAAGTCTTTAGGCATGGCAAATGCATAATCTTTGAAATTTATGAATAGCGGTTCCAAGCTGTCAGTAGCAGAAGCGATGCTCATCCAGCATCCCTTCATCTGACAAACTTCTACGACGGTGCCGGTCAGTTTTGTGCGCAAAGTGTCTTTGCCCTGCATTTGCTTGTTAAGTTCATCATAGGTGATCGCACCTTCTGGTGAAATGCTATCGCCGTAGTGCACGCCATCAACTGATCCGGGCGCTTGTCCCATATGTTCGTCCTTGCATTCGCCGCTGTGCTTACATGCCATGATGCTGAGGCTTAGGCCCAATAAACAAACCAATAAACTTTTCATAATTGCTTGAATTAAGATTTCCGAGGCCTAAAATTACGAACAAAAAAAATAGCCCAGAGTAAATTACTTTGGGCTATTGTATTTCAAAAGCAAAACTGCAATCTATGCTTCGGCAACTTCTGGCTCGGTAACTGTGCTCAAGATTAGATCATCTACCAATACGCGACCACAATGCTCGCAGGCGATGATTTTCTTAGCTAGTCCAATTTCTAATTGAGTTTGCGGTGGGATCTTATTGAAACATCCTCCGCAAGCATCTCTTGCCACTGTAACTACAGCCAAACCATTGCGATAGGTGTGGCGTATCTTGTCGTATGAAGCCAAAAGGCGATCTTCGATCTTCTTGCGCTGCTTATCAGCTTTCTTGAATAGCTTCTCTTCTTCCTTCTCAGTCTTCTCGATGATCTTAGCTAGTTCGACTTTCTTGCCGTCCAACTCCTTGTTTTTGCCATCAAATCTTCCTTTAGCTGCAGTCAAAGTCTCGTCTTTGGCGACGATCCCACCTTTAGCTTCGCGAATTTTCTTTTCAGACAATTGCATTTCAAGTTGTTGCAATTCGATCTCTTTTGTCAATGCCTCGTATTCACGATTGTTTTTGACAGTGTCTAATTGCTTTTTGTAGCGCTCGATTAGATTTTCAGAATCTTTGATATTGCCAAGATGTCTGTTGATCTCTTGGTTTGTCAATTCGATTCCACCTTCTAATTTTTCGATACGTGTCGATAATCCAGCGATTTCATCTTCAAGGTCGCTCACTTCCATAGGCAATTCGCCCTTGAGGATGGAGATCTCTTTTAGCTCAGAATCAATCAGTTGGAGTTCGTATAAGTTTTTGAGCTTCTCAGCTACAGGAACTTCTTTTTTGGCCATGGTCAGATATAATGAATAGGATTGGTATTCAATTCCGTCAAACGGACTGCAAAGTTATTGAATTTTTTTGTAATTAGCTCATATAGAAGTGAAATGGTAAACTGCTCACTCTCAAAATGGCCAATATCAGCGACCAAAATCTGCCCGTCCGCATCAAAAAATTCATGATATTTAAAATCAGCAGATATATAGGCATCTGCACCTGCGCTTATTGCCTGCTGGAGTAGAAACTGTCCTGATCCACCACAGACTGCGATCTTTTGAATATTGTTGCCCAAAATGGCAGTATGTCGAATGCATGATGCTTGCATTTTGTCCTTGAGCCATTCTAAAAATTGCATTTCAGGCATCGCAGTCTCTAGATAGCCTACAATACCAGCGCCAATAGTTCCGCTAGCCTGATT
>JBDSUZ010000130.1:0-17738 GCA_039927395.1 Saprospiraceae bacterium
GTATTGGAACAGGCTGAATGACAATGGAAGGCGTAATCGTATCCAGAGCAATGATTACGCTAGAGGTGTTCACACAGCTATTGGCCAAATTGGTTACTGTCAATATGTATGTCCCGGGAGCATTTACCGTAGGGGTCAAAGTTGCACTATCGGAAGCGATATTTCCGCCAGGGGTATATGTCCATCCATAAGCAAGATTATTCCCTCCACTCACGGTGCCCTGCAATTGAATCAGAGAAACAGTGCAATTGATAGTATCTGGAATCCCTGCATTTGATACGGGAATATTAGCATCAGCGACGACTGTGATCGAATCTATATCGACGCAGAGGCTATTGGAATGTGTCATAGTGAGCACATAAGTTCCCGCAGCATTTACGGTCGGATTAAGTGTGCCTTGTCCTCCTGTGATACTTCCATTAGCGGTGGTCCAGCTAATCTGATAGATGCTTCCTTGTGATGAACCTGAAGCATTAATAATGACATTTGGCTGAAGGCAAGTAATTGAATCAACTGGGCTTATGACAATATTTGGAGTCGTAAAATTCTCATATACCTCAATAGATTGTACTGTAAAACAACCATTGATGATATTGGTGACCTTAAATGTATAAGTACCATCGTCATTAACAATAGGATAAGGGGTATCTGCGCCCGAGACAATATTTCCTCCTGAAGTAGTCCATAAGTATGTAAACTCAGGTCCGAAGCTTCCCGAAGATGCGTTGAGTAATTCCTCAGTGGCTGCACAGTTTAGATCAAATGGCGGATCGATAATAATCTCTGGATACTCGCGAACATCCAATACCAAGGCCTCGTCTTCAGTAATGCAGCCGTTGACATTGTTGCGGACAGATATCACGTAAGTTCCTTCTGCATTGATGGTTGGCATCAAAGTATTTCCTCCACTGACGATATTTCCATCCAGCGTCGTCCAAGTAATCGTATATCCTGCCCCCGAATTTGATCCGGTTCCATTCAGTTTTGTACTTGGCTTGTAACAGTTGATGATCGTATCAGGTCCTCCGACAGCTAGTGGATAGACTTGGTTGATCAATACTGTCACAGTCGCAGTGTCCTTACAACCATTGGTACTATTTAAGATATACAAAGTGTACAATCCCGGTTCGTCAACTTCTGGAGTAGATGAAAATTCGCCTGAGATGATGTTGCCATTTATTGTTGTCCAACTGTAATCAAATTCAGGACCGCTGCTATTTCCACCCGTTAGGATCACGGTGACATCGTCGCAAGTAATTGTTTTGACCGGTCCGGCATTTGCATCAGGCTTAGCAATATCTTGATCTACTACGACAGAAATTGGAGTTAGGCATCCATTTGTTGTGTTGCGGACAGTCAGAGTATAAGTCCCTGGCTTAGTTACTTTGATCTTGTTGGTGCCCTGTCCGCTCACGATCAAACCACCTGTAGTGGTCCAAACATAGGTAAAATTGGCTCCTACGCTACTTCCCGACCCATCAAGCGTAATCGTATCTACGGCGCAAGTAAGCGTTAACGGGGGCAATATATCGGCTGTTGGCGGCACTTTATCTTCCTGCACCTGCACTGTATCAGTTCTTGTGCATCCATTAGTATTATTTGTAACTATAAGTTCATAGATGCCGCCAGCATTTACAATTGGAATAAGTGTGTTGGCACCGGAAACAATATTTCCACCATTATAGGCTTGCCACAAATACGTTATGGTCGCTCCCACTGCTGAGCCATTTCCATTTAGTTGTAGCGTTGGAACTAGGCAATTAACCAGACCTCCAGGTCCAGCATTGGCTGCTGGTTGAATTGTATCAACAGGTACTACCATCGAGGTACTATTGGTACAGCCATTCGCATCAGTAATCGTGACACTATAGGTGCCTCCCGGAACCGGATTCTGTGTCGGTCCACCTGGTCCATTATTCCAATTGAAATCATAATTTGGTGTTCCTCCATTGACATTGACAGTAACTGAGCCTCCGCCATTACAATTTTGAGGGGTGACTAAGCCTGGCGAAACCATCAATGCGGGCAATGTCGGTACAGTGATCGATGCTGAATTGCTGCAGCCCCTAGTATCTGTGACAGTCACAGTATAGTTTCCACCTCCTACATTGGGAATGTCCTGTGTGCCGCCTAATCCCCCAGACCACACATAAGTATAACCAGGGAATCCACCACCAACGCTAAGGTCAATACTTCCCTGATTTGCAAGGCAAGCAAATGGTTCGGCCGTGATACTTAAATCGATTGTGACAAACGAAACAGTTCCAGCTCCTGATGGAGCGCCGTCACATAATGTCCCAGTATTGACAACCGAGCCTATTGTGTATGTTCCAACTTGATTGACTGGGAAGGTAAATGGATTAGTGCTGGTTGTGAAAGTATTAAATGGCAACCCATCTTTGAGAATTACAAATTCCCAAGGTCCCGGCCCCGTAAATGTGACTTGCATAGTTGCCGATCCGAGAGGCAGCGTACAGATTGTTGTGTCTCCGGTGATGGCTGCCGTAATGGGTGGCGAAATATAGTAAAGTGCCGTGTCGGCCTTGGCTTGATTGCAATCGTCATAAACAGTGACTGAAAAGCTGCTCAATCCCGTCAAACTCACCACTATACTTTCGGTGGTAGCGCTATTAGACCACAGATAGGTGTATGGAGGTATACCACCACTAACTGTTGGCATCAAAGTGATGTTTTGGCCTGCACAAACGGTGTCACCCTCTAGTTGAACTACCAATACTGGACGATCCTGAATATTAAGCGTGATTTGTGGAGGTGTACAAAAACAGCCGTTTAGCAAATTCAAAACGATAGTTTCGTTTCCTTCGGTGATCAGATCCGCCAGTACATTGATATTGACATGAATTGTATCTTGTCCAGCAGGGATCACCCAGGTCAATGGAAATGCAGTATAATCTAAGCCTGCTGTGGCAGTACTTGATGCGTTATTTGTAAGATTGACAGTGTATGGGAGGCCCGCTGAGCTCTGTGGTTTAGTAAGGATATAATAAACATCCGAGCAACCTTCGATTGCTGCCGATGGGTTATTTGCGTCATATACCACTTCTGCTTGTGATCCGTCACCCGCATTGAATGAATTTAGCTTAAAAAATACTCCTGAATCAAAGGCTCCGTCAGCAATATCGGCAATGGCAAGCTTTATGTGATAAGTTTGGCAAGGTACAACTTGAGAAAATGCCTTCATGGGCACTGTAAAACCATCAAATTGACAATCAGCAAGCGAGGGAGTACCGGCAGGCAGACCTGGGTGCCCTGCGCAATTTCCATTTGACAACTGGCCACTTCCGGCTTGGATATTCCCTCTGTAATAAGCTGAGTTGTCTATGTGGTTAACATTGTTAATTGATACAAATGTTGAGGTCATTGGCAATACGGCAATGTTTACCGCCCCACCCGAAAACGGACCACTTAATCCAGGACCGCTCAAGAAGAAACCAAACACATCATTAAAGGCTGTATTAGTATAATCACAGTATTCCTCAGAAGCAAATACGTAGTCAAATGTCACAGTATCATTTTCAGGAATAAAATCGAACTCCAATATGGCCTTATGATTCTGAGCCCCATTAAGCAATATTTGCAAATCCGGGTCATTGCCCGATGCTGGACCGTTCGGTGCAACCGCAGCACCTGTAGCGTTATTTGGCCCGGTAGCAACGTTGATCCCTCCCGAAGCGAGCATCAAGCCTTGCGAATATCCAATCGATGTATTTCCGTTGGCAAATGTTCCTCGCTGATTGCTTCCACCCGTATAGGTAATATTTGATACAGCCACACAACTACTTTTGATAAAGTAGTCTTCAACTAAGCTTTGTAAACTTATGTTCGAATTGGTCACTATCGCAGGTGGATTTCGTGCTATTCCCGGCAAGCTGAACGGTGCTTTATCCCTAGTTGCCTGAAATGTTATATATCCATATTTGGATTGATTTGTAGGTAGAGGAAGCTGGAGAATAAAATTTTGCTCCCTCGCCGTAGCTTTGAATATAAATGGATAAGCACTGGTTTTGTTACCTGTCTTCTTGTCGATGACATCGAATGTGTATGAACCAAAACCCGGTAGAATTACGTACAATTGATATTCTTTGCCGATTGTCAAATCGGAAAGGAACAAGTCATTTGCCGCGCTCAATTCAAATGGGACGCGAATCTGTTCGGCTTGAATACGAATCGGCGCTAAATTGGACAAATCAAGTTTTGTAATTTGAGCATTTAAGCCAAAACCAGTAGCAACAAATAACAGAACTGTGTAAAGTAAATACTTCATAGATGAAAATGACAATGAGATGAATTCCTTGAGGAGTGGTATTCTAACAACTAAGTTCGGCAAAAAAAGCCAATTTCAGAAGGAATTGTCCTGATTTCATGCATATTCAGCCTAGTTTTTACCCGATTCGGAATATTTGACAAATTATATTCTGACGGCCTTTGACCCTAGGTCGAAGCTTGGATCTCGAAATTGAAGAAGTGATCTTTATTCACAATTCCGGAAATGTCCTGTAAGGTATTGTAAGACAATGTTATATAAATAATATTTATCGCATATGTTTTTTGCAATAAAGTTTGGAAGCTAGAATCAACGAATTAGTGTCAAGTTCCCTTTGTTGAATATCTTGTCTCCATTGACAAGCTCCACTTCGACCCACCAGACAAATACGGCAGGATTGAGTGGTCTGCCTTTAAACATACCATCCCAGCCAAATGACAATTCATTTGGAGCAAAATTGCTGTTCCTAAAGACCATTTCACCCCATCGGTCAAAAATCATAAAATCGCGGATTTGCTTAATACCAGTGGGATTGGCAAAAACTGTGACCATATCATTCTGACCATCGCCATTGGGTGAAAACATATTAGGAACAAAGATCGAAGGTCCTTTGATTCTTACCCTGAACAGCGTGCTGGCCGTGCATCCATTCCTATCAGTGACAGTCAAGGTATATTCCGTATTGATCAAGGGGACGACTATAGGATTAAGGCAATTGCTGCAACTCATTCCATTATTTGGCGTCCAAATAATGGTGTCAATTTCATCAATCGGTATGTTAACTGTTCCGAGCAACTGAATTGATTCACCCAATTGAATCGTATCTATTCCTTGGAGTTGGACCTTAATTTCGACAGGAATATCTAATACCACAGATTCGAGATAAGTGCAACCAAGGGCATCTTTAACGGTGAGGTCGTATTCACCTGGATTGAGATTGGTATAGGTCAGTGATTCTGTCAATGAACTTTGATTCAAAGCACTTTGATAGGGTGGAGTACCCCCCTTGATATCGCCAACATTGATAGTTCCAAATTCACCTGCACAAGTTGCTGATGTCGCTAAAACCTTTGCAATCAGCGAATCCCGAAGGACTTCAGTATATGCAGTATCACTACATCCACTAAATGTATCGAGCACTATTAATTGATAATTACCTTCCTGATTAATTACCGGATTGATGACACTAGGATCTGCTACCATTCCTGCATTATTGCTGCTCCAGCTATAACTAATATTGGACCCCACCGAACTGCCCAACCCATCCATTTGAGTTGTTGTCGCATTGCATGGAATATAATAGAAAGGCTCAGTAATTGCGAGAGGTTTTATGGTATCGAATCCAAGATTAAGTTTACTTACAATTTTACATCCATTGAGATCGGTAATAGTGCATTCGTAATATCCTGCAGGCACATTACTTAGTCCAGTTCCTAATGAATCATTGCTCCATAGATATGAATATTGAGGGGTACCTCCTGTAACACCAATTAGTGCTGATGCATTGGCTATACAGTTTTGCGGTTTTATCGCTTGAAAATCAACTAGCATCGGAGGTATAGCAGGCACTTCGACTGACAGTGTTGAGGTACAGCCTTTGTCGTCGGTGACAGTGACTGTATAATTGCCTGATGCTACACTACTCAGGTCCTCGGTATTCCCCAAACCATTGGACCAATTATATTGATAATTTGGTATTCCGCCACTGACATTCAAATCAATCTCGCCAGGTTTTTCGGGGCAGGCAAATGGTTCAGCGGAATAATCAAGTAAAATATTTGACAATGAAATTAATGCATTGCCTATGGAGAATCCTTCACATAAACTCTGGCTATTCGAAATTGCTGTAATAGTGTAATTCCCTACTTCATTAACAGTGAAAATGTAGGGATTTTGGCTGGTACTTATTTGGCCATAAAATACGCCATCTTTTAATATTGTAAATTCATATGGTCCCAATTCGCTGAATTGAATTTGAATTTGAGCCTCATCTATTACTGCAGCGCATATCACTGTATCGCCAAGCATCTCCGCATAAAATGTCGGTGCTACTACAAATACAGCCGTGTCAGCTTTCAATTGATTGCAGCCCTCGGAGACTGTCACTGAATAGCTACTAAGACCAGTCGGACTAACTACGATACTTTCAGTTGTTTCATTTGTTGACCATTTGTAAGTATAGGGCGGAAATCCTCCCGAAATAGTAGGACTCAATGTCACCGTTTGACCTTTGCAAATACTGTCGCCTTCTATATCAACAAACAATTCAGGACGATCTACAATGTTTAAAACCAAGAGCGTTGGATTGCAGATACAACCACCCAATAAATTGAGCACTATTGTTTCATTTCCTTCCGCAATAAGATCCGTCAATATATTGATATGGAGCTGGATCGTATCCTTGTCCGCGGGAATGAGATAGGTCAATGGGAAGCTTTCATAATCAAGACCCACAGTGGCAGTGCTCGCACTATTGTTCGAAAAGCCAAAATCAAATGGCAGCCCGGCGTAATTGGATGGTTTTGTCAATACAAAAAACACATCAGAACAACCTTCAACTCCCGAGTCTTTATTGCTTCCATTATACACCACTTTGGCAGAAGATCCATCACCGGCACTGAAGGAATTTAGTTTGAAAAATACGCCCGAATCATACAATCCATCTGCAATGTCTGCAATCGCTAATTTGATGTGATATGTTTCGCAAGGGATTACAAGCGATGTAGCAATAAGTGGAGTTGTATATCCATCAAATTGGCAATCGGCAAGGGATGCCGCCGTAGCTGCTTTGAACGGATGTCCCAAACAATCGAGATCGTTACCAGATTGCCCGGGAGCCCGGTTCCCATTGTAATAGGCTGAATTCTTCTTGTGATTTATGTTATTAATCGAAACAAATTCAGTGCTTGAAGGCACTAATGCAATATTTTTCCCTGCATTTGAAAATGTACCATTGATACCCGGTCCGCTTAAGAAGAATCCAAATACATCGTTGTACTGGGAATTGACAAAATCACAATATTCTTCCGATGCAAATACATATTCGAATGAAATAGTATCGTTTTCAGGAATGAAATCAAATTCAAGCACAGCAACATTGTTTTGGTCCTGACTAACTAGTTGTGCTAGATCAATATCGTATGAATTATCATTACTGCCATTCACTGAAGCTCCCGATTTACTATTAGGCCCGCTGGCCACTGTAATACCACCCGTAGCCATAATGACCCCCTCTGATATACCTATCGAAGTGCCACCATTAGTAAATGTACCTCTCTGCGTACTCTTGCCTGAAAACTTGACATTACTTACTGAAACACAATTGCCTTTGATGAAATAATCAGCAATTAATGTGTCTATATTAATATTGGAATTTGTTGAGATTTTTGGCGCTCTGCTATTCACAATTTCTGTCAATTGTGGTTGATCATAATCGATTGGTAGTGCAGAGAGGTAACCAAATTGCTCCGGATCTGATCCTTTAGGAAATCTTATGATGAATCTCATCTCTGCTTTGGTAGCCTTAAATTGAGCGTAATTTTCCTGATTTATTTTTCTCCCATTCAGGTCTAGGATTTCAAAACTGGTTGGCTCAGCACCGTCAGTAACGAAAGACAATTGATACTCCTTATTCAGCAACAGGCCATTGATTTGGATTGAGTTTTCGATACTCAGTTTGCAGGGAATACGGCTTTGATTCGCTTGAATTCGTATTTCGGACTTGATATTGCTAATCGGAGTCAGTCCCTGAGTGTAAGCCCTGGGATGAAAGCAACTGAACGCGATAATAAAGTATACCAAGTACTTCATGGCATGCATAAATGGTAGGAGGAAGCAAAACGATGGTAAGCGTAATTATAAAGTTAGGAAATATTGAGTAAACCCTTAGGTTTCTGGCGATATTTTCTAATAATCAACTTAGTACAAGCAGTTTGAGTAAAATAGATAGCTAAGCTAATTTGGCTATTTCAAGGCAATTGGTCAATCGCAAATTAGGACTGGGAACAACTAGCGGATTAAAGTCACATCGCCTTTTTCAAATATGATCCTGCCATCAATAGTCTCAGCTTCGACCCACCAGATAAATACAGCTGGATTGAGGGGTTTGCCTTTGTATTTGCCATCCCAGCCACTTGACAGATCATTAGGAGAGAAGTCGCCGCGGGCAAATATTTGTGCGCCCCAACGGTTGAATATCATGAACTGATTGATCTTTTTGATTCCTACAGGATTGGCAAATACGGTGAAGTAGTCATTTTCACCATCCCCATTTGGCGTAAACATGTCTGGAACAAAAATTCCACTTTTTTTGACATTTAATCTGAAACTGCCACTGGCTTCGCAGCCTTGTTTGGTGGTTAATTTCATCGTATAAGTCGTGGTATTAAATGGACTGACAACGGGATTAAGGCAATTAGTGCAGCTCAAGCCTTCAGAGGGGGACCAAATGATGGTGTCGATCTCATCGACGGGAACATTTGAGTTTATTTGAAGTTGATAAGATTCGCCCAATTGGATTGAATCAAACCCGCTGAGCGTGACCATGAAATCCTCAGGAGAATCAACGGTAATGACCTTGTCGAGTTCGCAACCGGCAGCATCACGAAGTACTAGTGAATAAACGCCAGGGTCAAGGTTTTGAAATACAGTTTTATCCTCAAATAGCCCTTGGTCCAATGATACTTTGTATGGAGAGATTCCCCCTTGAATGTCGATCACCGATATCCGACCATAAGTTCCGGCGCAGTAAGGTGATTGGACCTGATAATCAGCAACAAGGAAATTTTCGAGTACCTCAACATCTGAACTATCGCTGCATCCGTTTTGCTCATTCAATACGATCAAGCGAAATTTCCCACCTTCACTTACGTCAGGATTCAAGGCATTTGGATCTGACAGACTCGCACTGTTTAGTGATTTCCAGTGATAATCGTAAATCGATCCTATTGAACTTCCCGAGCCATCCAACTGGACCGTTTTGCCCTGACAATTGATCATCAATGGCAGCCCAGCATCAGCAATTGGCTTTTTGACGTCTTCGAATATTTCAACAAATGAAGTTTTTTCGCAAAGATTTGATTGATTAGTAACTTTCAATTGATAGATCCCAGCTTGATTGACTAAAGGACTAAGCGTCGTGCCTCCGCTCAAAATATTCCCTCCATTGGTACTCCATTGATAGGTGAAATCTGCCCCAGCGCTTGAGCCTGCTCCCGACAATTGGATTTGCTTGACAATACAATTGATTGTGTCCGGCAATCCTGTGCTAGCAACAGGAACATCATCATTGACAGGGACAAAAATGGAGAAAGTATCGGCACAGAAATTCTCAGAATTCTGAACAATCAGTTGATAATCGCCGGTTAGATCTATATCGATATTTGGAGTATTTGATGGACTTAATATGTGCCCGTTATAGGTACTCCAGATATATTGAAAAGCGGCTCCTGCACTTGATTGGTCGCCAAACAGAGTCAAGCTCGGCTGAACACAGGTCAAGGTATCAGTAGCTTGGACTATAGCAGTCGGCTTAACAATATCTTGTATTACTTGTACAAATGCAGATTGCTGACATTGATTTTGGGTATTGAATATTGTCAAAGTGTAAAGGCCAGGAGTTCCGGTCATACTTAGAGGTAAATCAACATTGCCTGACAGATTTCCATTGATCGTGGTCCATAGATATTGCATGTTTGGCCCCTGCGAACTCGCAGATCCATCTAGATCTACCGTTAGATCTTTGCAATTCAACACTAATGGCTGATCAATTATGACAGATGGATGTATGGTGTCCAAAGCAATTACAACACTTGAAGTCGTGGCGCAACTATTGCTAAGATTAGTCACGGTCAAAATGTAAGTCCCTGGAGCATTGACAGTTGGATTGAGCGTCGACGCTCCCGCTGAAATATTTCCTCCACTACTAAAGGTCCATCCAATATCAAGATTATTGCCCCCAGATGCAGAACCCTGAAGTTGTATCTGATTGGTATTACAGTCTAAAGTATCAGTAAATCCAGCAGACGAAATGGGAATATTTGCATCGGCAAACACTGTAATCGAATCGATTCTAGTACAAGCGTTAGTCGTATTTGTGATGGTCAGGACATAGGTCCCTGCCGCATTTATTGTCGGATTCAGGGTATTTGGGCCCACTAGAATATTGCCATCGACCGTCGTCCATTGGATCTGATAGTCAGATCCCATCGAAGATCCACTTGCGTCAATTGCCAAATTTGGCAATTGGCAAGTAAGCGAATCAGCTGGATTGATTGAGACCACGGGAACAGTCAAATCTTCAAATACCTCGACTGCCTGAGTATTCGAACAAGCATTGCTTGTGTCTGTAAGTGTCAAAAGGTAAGAACCGCTTTGGTCTACAATAGGGAATGGAGTATTACCAGCACTTACGATATTACCATTTACTGTAGACCAACTGTATACTAAATTCGGCCCTGAACTTGAACTGGAGCCGTCCAACATTTGGTCAATAGTCTGACAATTCAACTCTACAGGTGCAGCAATAATTATTTGCGGTAGCGATCTAGTATCAGACACAAAAGCGGTATCCGTCGACTGACAACCATTGCTAGTATCTTGAATGGTAAGTATATAAATACCTGGTGAATTGACTACTGGAGCCAACGAATCTCCGCCACTTACTATATTTCCATTGGGAGTGCTCCATTCAATTTCAACATTTGGCCCCATACTTGAGCCATTTGCATTGAGAGTAATGTTTGGCGCAAGACAGCTATGTATAGAATCCCATGTTGTGATCGCAATTGGCTGAATTGTATCGACGGGAATGACAATACTCGATGAAATAGTACAGCCATTATTGTCGCTGACAGTTACGGCGTAATTTCCCCCCGGCAGATTGCTTAGGGTTGCACCCCCCGGGCCCGTGCTCCACAGGTAGTTGAATGCAGGTGCTCCTCCAATTGGGAGAACAGTGACCAGACCGCCACCATTGCAGTTTTGGCCTATGATCGTGTCAGTTGCAAGTAATAGCGGTGGCAATGAATCTACTAAAACCGATGTGATCCCTGTGCAACCTTTTGCATCGGTTATAGTAACCTGGTAATTGCCCGCAGAGACGTCTACGGGATCTTCAATATTAGCAAGACCTCCAGACCAGGCATATTGGTAGCCTGGATAACCACCTGAAACAAATAAATCGATGCTACCAGCCGATTGAGCGCAAGCGTATGGAGTGGAGGTTACTGCTGTTTCTAGTTCGACTACTGACACATTGGCCACTCCCAATATGATCCCTTCGCAAAGGGTGATAGGGTTGATTACAGTTCCTATTTGATAAGCACCTTGTTCGCTCACGGTGAACGTAAATGGAGAACTATTTGCTAAATAATTGTTGTAAGGATCTCCATTTTTCAGAACTGAAAACTCCCAAGGGCCCGGACCAGTGAAATAGACTTTAATAGTCGCCATTCCGATCGGTACAGCACAAATTATGGTATCCAAAAAGATCGAGGCACTTAACTGCGGTGAGGCATAAAACACAGCGGTGTCAGCCTTCACTTGATTACATTGATCTGTTACAGTCACCGAGTAGATCTTGGATCCTGTGATATTTACAGTAATGCTTTCGGCGTGCGAATTATTTGACCAGACATAGCTATGATTTCCCACTCCACCTGTCACGATCGGTGTGATCGTAATGGATTCGCCAAAGCATACAGTATCTCCCTCAAGCTGCACTTCCAACACTGGACTATCCTTGATTGTGACCGTAATTTGTGGCGGTAGGCAAAAACAGCCATTGATTAGATTGAGTATGATGGTCTCATTGGGCTCGACGATCAAGTCTCCAAGTACTTTAATATTAACGTGGATTGTGTCTTTATTTGCGGGAATTAGATAACTCAATGGGAAATTGACGTAATCTAATCCGACAGTGGCCGTACTTGCAGGATTATTTGTAAAATTGATCGTAAATGGCAATCCAGAAGAACTGGAGGGCTTGGTAAGTACAAAATACACATCAGAACAACCTTCAAGGGCAGCCTCTGGATCATCGCCGTTGTAGACTACTTCAGCTTTAGAGCCGTCGCCCGCACTGAATGAGTTTAACTTAAAGAAGACGCCAGAATCAAATGCTCCATCTGAAATATCGGCAATTGCCAATTTGATATGATAGGTTTCGCAAGGAACAACTTCGGCGAATGCCGTCATGGGAATGGTGAGACCATCAAACTGACATTCTGCAAGAGAAGCGGAACCAACAGGCAGAACCGGGTGTCCTACGCAATTGCTATTAAATAGTTGATTGTCTCCTACTTGTATATTGCCGTGATAGTAGGCAGCATTGTTGATATGATTGACATTATTGATCGATACAAATGTTGTTGAATTTGGAATAGTCGCGATATTGATCCCCCCATTGCTAAATGGTCCGCTTAGTCCTGGACCACTCAGAAAGAACCCAAATACATCGTTGAAACCTGAATTGGCGAAATCGCAATACTCTTCAGAAGCAAATACATATTGAAACTGAATAGTATCGTTCTCTGGCACAAAGTCGAACTCGATTATACAGCGATGATTTTGATCGCCTGGAAGCAGTATTTGCAGATCAGGATCATTACCCAGGACTGGTGTGGTTGGTAACACAGCTGCCCCAGTTTGCCCATTAGGTCCCGCGGCCACACTGATGCCGCCACTAGCCATCATCATTCCTTCTTGATATCCAACAGAATTCAGGGCATTCGAAAAAATTCCTCTCTGATTATCGCTGCCTTTGAACACGATATTGCTGACATCGACACAACTGCTCTTGATGAAATGTTCCTTGATAAGGTCGTCTGTGCTGAGGTTAAAGTCAGTCGCTATTGGTCCGACTCTCGAACTTGACTTGAGATCCGCTGCCGCTTCTTTTTCATTTAGATCTGTCAGCGTAATGTATCCGTATTTCATTTCTTCTGCTGCAAAATGCAATCCCAGCTTAAAGCGGCAATCTGTGCCTTGGGCCCTGAAAGTATAGTTTGGGACTGTCTGCATTTTACCGTCCAATGGATCTGTAATATCAAAATGGTAATCATCCTGTTTCGGAATAATCACAAATAATTGATAATCATGGCCAGGAATAAGTCCGAAAATATGCAGTTCCTGCTGCTTGTGAAATTGGTATGGAACGCGTAGTTGGGGGCCTTGAAGTCGAATTGGGGAAGCACTGATTACGAATTCCATTTTTTGCTGGGCCTGGATCGAATGTCCAAGAAATAGGAATAGGATAAAGTACAAGATATACTTCATATTCAAAAAAAATGGGGCGTGTTAACCTCTTTTGATCAATGCTTCACGTATAAAGTTCGGGAAAAAATCCCAAAGGCGAAGTTTTTTCCTGCATTTGCTCTAAACTACGCAGCAATGATTTGGATTTGTCGATCGAAAACAATTTCCTACAGATCCCATTATTGTTGAACTCTTTTCAATATTCTGAGCTGAAATGGAATTCAATTTTGGGGAAATTTTCCTGCGCCATTTTAAGCGACCAGGATGATTCGGCAAGAAAAACTAATTTTCCATCAATATCCCTTGCAAGGTCACGCTTCCTCTTGAGATTTAATTCCTGAATGGCTGCAGGGTCTTTGCTTGAGATCCAACATGCTTTATGCAAATTGACAGGTTCATATGAACAGCTAGCGCCGTATTCATGTTGCAGCCGGTATTGGATGACCTCAAATTGAAGCGCTCCAACTGTGCCGATGATCTTACGCCCATTGTCTTCTTTGGTAAATAATTGCGCAACTCCTTCGTCCATCAGTTGCTCTAGACCTTTGTTGAGCTGTTTGGTTTTGAGTGGATCAGTATTTATCACATAGCGGAACTGCTCCGGCGAGAAGCTTGGGACACCTTTGAAATGCAATTGTTCCCCTTCAGTCAGCCCATCTCCAATCTTGAAATTGCCCGAATCGTACAATCCAACTACATCACCGGGAAATGCCTCATCGACAAGTTCCTTTTTTGATGCCATAAAGGTTGTAGGATTTGAAAACTTCAACTGCTTATTCTGCCTTACCAGAAGATAATTCTTGTTGCGTTCAAATTGTCCTGATACGACTCTCACAAATGCAATTCTATCTCTATGTTTGGGATCCATGTTGGCGTGTATCTTAAATACAAAACCGCTGAACTTGGTCTCTTCAGGCTCGACACGCCTTTCATCTGTCTCCCGTCCTGTCGGTGCAGGAGCTATCTCAAGGACACAATCCAACAACTCTTTCACACCAAAATTATTGACCCCGGAGCCAAAGAACACAGGAGACTGGTCACCTGCCAGGTACCGCTTGCGATCAAATTGGTCGTAGACTTGCGTGATCACATGTAGGTCATCTCTTAATTCAGTTGCAGCAGCGCTGCTAATCTGCTGGTCCAAACTTGCATCATTCAAATCTTCGATGATCAGTGTTTCTTCCTCAGACTGTTTGCCATGCGGATTGAATAGGCACAATTTCTTCTCATATAGATTGTACACTCCTTTGAATCGTTGTCCCATACCGATTGGCCAACTCAATGGACAAACCTTCAAGCCAAGTTTTTGCTCTATTTCATCTAAGAGATCGAAGGCATCTTTACCCTCTCGATCCATTTTATTGACAAACACTATTATTGGGGTATGCCGCATTCTGCATACCTGCACTAGTTTCTCAGTTTGCTCTTCCACACCTTTAGCGACGTCAATCACTACAATTACACTATCGACAGCGGTCAGTGTGCGATAAGTATCTTCTGCGAAATCCTTGTGCCCAGGAGTATCGAGAATATTGACTTGCATGTCGCGATATTCAAAGCCCATGACGGAGGTGGCGACGGAGATTCCTCTCTGCTTCTCGATTTCCATGAAATCGGAGGTGGCTGTCTTTTTTATCTTATTGGATTTGACCGCTCCGGCCACTTGAATCGCCCCTCCGAATAGCAGCAACTTTTCCGTCAAAGTAGTTTTACCTGCATCTGGGTGGCTGATAATTCCAAATGTTCTCCGCCTCTGTATTTCTGCTAAACGATCCATATGTCTTTTTCGATAAGGCTGCAAAGGTAGAAATTCAGGTCCAAACCAAATGCTGCCCTTCAAAGTCCATTTTTTTTGTAATCGCAAAATCGCTTCAGATGGGGATTTGCATGCAGATCGACTGTCAATTTGAAAGGAGGGATAACACGTTTTGGATTCAATTTGTGTCTTTAGTTCATAGCATGCTAATCGCTTTCGAATCGGAAAATCTCCTTTCAAAAACATTTTTAATTTTTTTTCAAACCCAGGACACGTTTTAAACTTTGAGGTAGTCTTTTCTATGAAGGGGGTAGTAACCCTTTGAGTAAACTGGCTATTTCGGTTTGCAAAACGAGCCTCGAACACTGAAACGTGTCCTGACTTGTACCTTCAAAAAGAGCACAATGAAACAGATCTTGCATTTATTTTTATTCATCCTGTTGATGGGCATCAGCGTAACTGCATGCCGCGAAGACCGCGATGATATTATTCCATATGACGATACTAAGATTACTACTACCATCAGCGGCTTTGTCACTGATGAAGGTGGCAATGAGATAGCTTCGGCTAACGTGAGCTATCAGGGAAAAAGCATCCTTACTGATGAGCATGGTTTTTTCAGTTTTGACAATATGTTAGTCAACAATCAGGCAAATATTCGCATCGAAAAGGGTGGATATTTCGAAGGATCTCGCACCATTTTTCCACGTTCAGGCAAACGTCAATGGATACGTGTTCAATTAATGACCAAATCATTTGACAATACATTTGGCGGAAGTGCAGGCGGTGATGTTCAATCAGAAGGGGTGAAAATCTCATTTCCTTCAGATGCGATTATAGACGCCAATGGCAACAGCTATAGCGGCACAGTGCATGTAGCCTTGAAATATCTGGATCCTTCCAAAGTAAGCACAGGTGCTGAAATGCCGGGCTCACTTGTTGGCATCAGCGAATCAGGGTTTATGCAAGCTATGTTGAGCTACAGTATGATAGCTGCCGAATTGCAAGGTGATGGTGGACAAAAGCTAAATCTAGGCAATGGCAAGAAAGCTACAGTCACATTCCCTATTCCTGCCTCTTTTGCAAGTGCTGCGCCAAATTCAATTCCACTCTGGTATTTTGATCTAGAACTAGGATTTTGGAAAGAAGAAGGCAAAGCCACGAAAGTCGGATCGACTTATGTAGGTGAAGTAGGCCATTTCAGCTTTTGGAATTGCGATATACCATTTCCTTTTATTCAATTGAGTGGTAGTATCATCGATCCTGATGGCAATCCTATCAGTCAGTTACATGTAAGATTGACTCGTGCCAGCAATGGTATGGCCGCCAGCGGATATACTAATGAAAATGGAGTCTTTGAAGGAAAAGTACCAAAAGATGAATCATTTCTTTTGGAAGTTCTGGACAATTGCGGCAATGTGATTCATAGCCAGAACATTGGGCCATTCAGCAGCGATGTTACATTGCCGGCAATTCAGTTGACGGCAAGCAGCAATCTTGTAACTGTTTCAGGAACCGTGGTCGACTGCGGTTTGTTACCAATAGATAGCTCCTTTGTATATGTAAATGCTGGTGGTTATAAGGTTCTTACATTTTCAAATGTAACTGGAGCTTTCAGCACCACAGTGATTGACTGTTCACCCACAGGGACGATTATAGTTAACGCCATTGATCTTGACAATTTGACAGAGAGTGGTCCATTGAGTTTCCCTTCTGCTCCCTTAGTTGATGCAGGCCAAATTCAAGTTTGCAGCAATCCACTCGATGAATACATCAATTACACAATTGTTGGATTAACAGGAGCTGAGACAATCCTTGAACCTAACAGTTCAGATTCATCTGGTCTGGGAGTGCAGATAAATGGAGGCAATCAAACTCCAAATGGATTTGCAGAATTTATTTTGAGCACTGTTGAACAAATGCAACTAGGTGCCATGACCATCAAGAGCATCTCAATATATAGAGGCAACAATGGAACTTCAAATAGCTATCATGGGACTGAAGGAACCATTAATGTAACTTCTGTGAGTGACTTACCAGGAACTTATTTCATAGGAACGTTTACCGCGACAAATGTAGAAGGCCCATCTGGACCATTTACTGTCACTGGTAGCTTCAGGGTAAAAAAAGATATGTAAGAGCCGATTTTGAATGCGATCAATCCGGATCCGACAACATCCTGACCGAGCCACATCACTATAAAAGTATAGAGATGAGCACAAAAGGTCGAAGGAAGAGGAGTGTTGGATGTTGTCGGCCGGTTGATCCTTTTTTGAAATTCAGTTAAAAAATCTCGGCTCTTTGATAATGACTGTATTTTAGTATCCTAATTTGAATTTGCCATTAACTAGAACCATTGAATAGTCAGCCGCTCATTGATGCCTGTCTTCAACAGGATCGTAAAGCACAAAAGGCTTTATACGATCAATATGCGCCGGCATT
>JBDSUZ010000131.1:0-4239 GCA_039927395.1 Saprospiraceae bacterium
GTAAATAAATCAATGGAAAACGTAGATCTTTTTCAAGTACTGCAGGGATTACTCGAACAGTTCGTGTCTCAACTTCCGCCCATTTTCGGGTCGATCAGCATCTTGTTGTTTGGCATTATCGTTGCGACCCTTTTTTCTAGGTTGCTATTTACCATTTTGCAAAAGCTCCGATTGGATAAATTGGCCGGTCGGGTCAATAGACTTGACTTATTCAATCGACTTAAGTGGACCATTTCGCCAAGCCTGATTATTTCGCGAATTATCTATTATATGCTGCTACTGCTATTTGTAATAGCAGCTACGGATGTACTTAATATGCCGGAAATATCGGATTTACTTAAAGGATTTATATCCTTTATTCCGAGTCTGATTTTCGCGATCATAATCTTCTTTGTCGGAATATTTGTTGCTGATTTCATACGCAAAATCGTCTTAAATACTTGCGAATCGTTTCGCATTCCAGCCCCTGAGCTAATTTCATCATTCGTATTTTACCTTATACTTGTCTCGGTTGGCATTATAGCACTGGCGCAGGCAGGTGTCGAGACCGATTTTATATCCAATATCATTGTCATCATCATAGGTGGAGTTGTTTTGGGTTTTGGCATAGGCTATGGTCTTGCGTCGCAACATCTTTTTGGCAATTTACTAGGAGCGATGTACAGCAAAGACAAAGTGCATCTGGGTGATGTAATAGAAGTCGATGGAGTCAAGGGAAAAGTAATCTATATTGGTCGCACTAGCTTGACCCTAGAGTCTGATGGAGCAAATGTGATGATACCAATGGTAAAAATCTCCACTCAACAAGTCAAAATCTTTAAGCAAGACTAAGCTTGCTTAATTTACAAATAACTATTGAAAACAGATGAAACATTTCCTTTGCATCTTGATCATGCACGTAATTGGATTTCCGCAACTGCACGCTCAGGCAAATGATGCCAGATTAGCTGAAATCAAGAAAGCTGCTGCTAAAGTAGACACTGCTAAACATTGGACTAGGGGTGGAGGCATCGGCATCGATCTGAGTCAACTAGCCCTTATAAATCCAAGAGTTGGATCGGGTGAAAATCGTTTAGGTCTAGGAGGCATTGGTACCGTATTTGCCAATTACAAGAAGAACAGAATTGCCTGGGACAACGTCGGCTCACTCCAAATCGCAGTACAAAAACAAGGTGAAGATGATTTTCAGAAGAACCTTGATCTGGTAAGATTGGGATCTAAGATCGGCTATGCCCTAAAGAATCCAAAATGGCTGATCGGAGCTGAAGCGACTTTGCAGACACAGTTTTTGCAAACTTATCCTGACAATTTTCTTAGCCCGCAATTTGATAGTCTCCAATCGATCTCCAAATTCTTCTCCCCTGCGTTGATCACGTTTGCTCCCGGCATCGACTGGAAACCAAATGAACATGTAAGCGTGTTTTTTGCGCCAATTGCTTCTCAAAGGTTTTTGATTGTAGCCGATGACAGAATTGCATCGCTCAATTTGCATGGCAATCCATGGAATAGTCCCACAGACTATAAGAAATTGAGATACCAACTAGGAGGAAGCATCAAGGGCACTTACAACAACAAGTACTTCAAAGATCGAATGACGGTCTATAGTGCATTGACACTATTTTCAGATTACCTCGATCACCCCGAAAACATAGCTGTGCTTTGGCAAAACAACTATGGACTGTTGATATTTAAGAACTTTTCGATCAATCTCCTAGTGGACGCAGTCTACGATGACAAGATACCAGTACAGGTAGATCGCAACGACAATGGAATATACGAAGAGGGAGAACTAGGCAAACGTATCTCCCTCAACGAGGCACTAGTGATCAAGTACAATTATATCTTTTGATATAAAATGTTGGCTCAATCAGCAGAGCAAATGTTATAAAATACTGACTTTCAAGACATAAAAGTTATGTAGTGGCATCACAAAACCATTATTCATTTGGTTAAGGGCATAGTTTTTGATAAATTCATCTTCGGATCTATTTATTGACATCTTGATTTAACTGCTATGACAATCAAAAACATACGTTTAGGATTAGCTGCTTTTTTGAGCTTTTCGCTATCTCTACAGCTTGCCAGTGGTCAATGTATGCAGCTTCCTGTATCGCTCGACTTACGTATCGATCAGTCTAAGAGAATTGCCCTGATCCATCTTGAAGAGCAGGTACCTTATATGATGCCTGACGGAAATATCTACACTCTAAATATCGGTACAGTCACATGCTGGCTTAAGAATGCCGGAGGAGATACCAAAGTAGGAATCATCACATACGGTGGCGCGGTGGGGGATCGGGCACAGATTACTTTCCCTAATCTGGATATGGATTTATTCCATGATTATCTAATATTTCTTGATGAAGACAATCAGAAGATCGATAGTAAAGATGCCCGCGTATCCTATCCAGGAATCCAACAATGCATGCCATACTGCCAATCGCAAGGTTCTTTTACCTATGAATTTGGCAAATATCATGACTTACTCACAGAGTCTCCAAAGACTGAAAAGGACCTATTTCAATATATCGAAACTCGCTTGGGGACCACCGCGACAACTCCCGAAGGACAGGTCTATCAAAAGCGCAATTACACCCCAGATATCTTAAGCGATAGGGCAATGCCTATCACTTCATTTAGTCCAAATCCAACCAATGTAGGTACGATTGTGACTGCTGAGTTCCTGACTATTACTGGTTCAGGCTTCGGTCCTGCACCTGGTACAGTCTTTTTTAGAAACGCAAATGATGGTGGAGCAACTTCAGTTGGTTCTGGTTTGCCATCCGACAATGTGAGTTGGTCAGGTGGAAGTGTTCAAGTTAAACCCTTATCTGCAGCAGGTACGGGGCCAATTCAAGTTAACGCTGAAACGGGTGGTCCGACGCTGACAGTTAATTATTCTCATATCAATATCACTTCAGATTTTTACCTTTTCCCGGCTCCTAAGAGACAACGTTACTATCTGCGAAATAAGAATGGAAATGGGGGCTACTCCTTTACTTTTAACAACATTTTTGCCGCAAATCTGCCTGCTAGATCAGCATTCAACAGATCTCTTGCCTCCTGGAGATGCGCCTCATTGATAAATTGGGTTTCAAATGTGAATTCCAGTTCAATTGATTCGGCTGTAGCTGATGGCGTAAATATCGTCTCGTTTGTTACCACATTGCCATTTCCCGCTATTGGCCTAGCCACAAGTAGATTTAATGGCAGCGGAACAGCAGTTTGTAGTTTAGATAGTACAGTTTGGTGGCTCGATGAAATTGATGTCGAATTTGGAACACCGGTATCCCAAGTCAATTGGAACTATGGACCAGGTCTTCCTGGTGGTAGTCAGGTCGATTTTGAGACGGTTGCAACGCATGAACTTGGCCACGCACACGGATTGGGCCATAGAATTGCACCTGGTGAAACAATGAATTATCAAATCATTACGGGCACCACCGCAAGAACACCTTCTGTGCAAGAAAGAAATGGGGCCATTGCAAAAATGGCCTACAGTACTGGGCCAACTTGCTTCGTGCCAGGAGGATCCGGATCGCCGATTGTTCCTATTGTTCTTAGCAATTGCAATACTGTCCCCTTGCAATGGCTTTCCTTCTTTGGCACGTACGTGCAATCCGGCCATGAGTTGCAGTGGAAAGTCGCGGGTGAATATGCAATTAGAAACTATGAAGTGGAGAGAAGCTCAGATGGCATTCATTTTGAGCGCATCAAGGAAGTGGAATTTCGCCCGACACAGGAATCTGAAAATACCTACGTATACACCGACAACTCACCTCTCTCGGGCCTGAATTACTATCGTATCAGACAAAATGATCTTGACGGTATTTACACATACAGCCAAATAATCACCTTGAAGCGCAATAAGGACAATGAAGTGCTGCTCTATCCCGTGCCAAGCGGTGACAAGGTCAAATTGCAAGGATTTACAGGCAGAAATCTAAGCCTACGCAATATGCAAGGTCAGGTTGTGAGAGAATGGGTGATAGCAGAGGGTGAAGTGTCCGTCAGCTTACAAGATTTACCTGCAGGACTATATTGGCTCTACGCACCCGAAAGTGGTGAAGTTTGGAAAGTAATCTATCAGCCCTAGGAATCAAGTCCAGGCACTATTCGTAGCGCAATGCTTCGATAGGATCGAGGTTTGCAGCTTTGACAGCAGGATAGATGCCCGATATCACTCCAACGATCACGCATAGCACAATCCCCAACAGGATCCACAACCATGGTATGAGG
>JBDSUZ010000132.1:0-21022 GCA_039927395.1 Saprospiraceae bacterium
CATAGATTTCCTAAATTATCTTCTGCCATTTCCCAAATGGTATTACTGCTCAAACCATCTTTCTCGGTGTATTGTATAAATTGTTTTCCATCGAAGCGATATACGCCTTCACCTGTGGTGCCAAACCATAGATTTCCCCTCCTATCCTGCAGGCCACAGTGGACATTCTGATATTGATCTGATCCTTGAGTTTTGGAGATTTTAGGGTGATCACTTTGATTGGAAATTGGCTTGGCAATTGTTTCCTGTGCGGGGTTGGTTTTTACCTGCCCGCTGCAAGAGCTGAGGAGGATGGGGAGGCAGAACAGAAATAGTGAAATTCGAAGTCTGAAGTGTTGATGCATACTCGAAGTTAGCTAAACTGACGCTTAAGTTATCTGGAATCTCTAGGTAGGAGGGGCTGGATCTTAGCAGCTAAAGTAGAATTTGGATATCATTTATTCGTTTCATGACATTCTCAACAATTGCATCGCAATAGATCAGATTAAATTCAAATAATTCATTGGCTGAATAGGTCTTTTCTATTTCGGTTCGCAGCATCTTTTTTGCCCTGTTGAGCCTCACCTTAACATTGGCTTCAGTGATGTCCATCAACTTGGCCGTTTCGGCCACACTCAGTCCATTTATCTCTCTCAACGAAAATACCATGCGATAATCATGATCGATTTTTCCCAGATTGTGTTCGATAATGTAGCCCAGTTCTTTGTTCTGAATTATTTTATGGCTATCACTATTACCGTTGCTAAACATAGGCATTGCATTGTCGTTTATATCCTTGGCCATTTCATTCTTAAAACTTGCTTTCTGTCTTTTCCTGAAACAATTGTTCATCATGATGCGGATAATCCAAGTTTTGAAGTCTGATCGTCCCTCAAACTGTCGTAAGTTTTTGTAAGCATCAATAAATGTCTCTTGCATTATATCCTGAGTGTCTTCATGATTATAATTGTAGGATCTCCCGATTTTGTAAAGAAAGGGGTTAAAACGCCTAACAATTATTTCATAGATTGCTTTTTCGCCATCCAAAATTCTCCGGATTATTTCCGATTCGCTTAAGCGTCCAGTCTTCTCCAAATTAGGTTCCATAATTTAGGCTGTAATTTTTGCTAATCTTGCCATTGTAAATGCTGAAATGGCCATGACAAGATCACGTACCGCCACGTCAACATACTCAAATCCCGCCAACAAAGTCAAAGCTATCAATGCAAGCCAAGCTGCTACAATATAGCCACCAATTTCTGGTTTTCTCAATACTATCAGGCCAGCGACAATTTCGATCGCGCCCACGATCATCATAAAAACTGATGCCGAAAACGGGAGTAAATTGGCTACGGTAGGATTGATATATTGTTCCCAATTGCATAGTATGTTAGTGAATTTATCAGCTCCTGCTACGATAGGAACTATGACAAATGTGAATTTCAATATATTAAACGATTGTCTAATAGAGTGTTGCATTGTATTGGCTACCATTTTTCTTACTTTTTGTGGGTTAATACTTATTAGAGTAGGCTCCATTCGAAAAGGTTACAATGTTTTGGATATTATCAATTTCTCTAGGTGTACTGAACATGTTTAGTTATTGGTGTAATCCAATTTTCTCGCCAGGGAATTTTGCTATGCCTCAGGAAGCGACGTGTGCATGATTGTTTGCAATTGGCTAAATATCTGGATCATATAATATATCACCTTTCCAATTCATCGGATTATTGGATATATAATTCTGAATATTTTCAAATGCTTGGACATTGCGGATTATATGATCATGGAATCGGGATTGCCAGGCAAAATCGGGATTGATATGGCGTGCAGTAATTGTCACAATCCTTTTATATTGATTAATAATGCTTCCCATGCTATTTGGTTTCCATCTTGGGTTTTTGCCACCGGTTTTGTGTTTGTGAAAATCATCTAGATCCATTGTAAATGTGTCCAATTTGGTGGTGTTGATGTCCAATTTGGTAGTGGTGATGTCCAATTTGGTAGTGGTGATATCCAATTTGGTGGTGGTGATGTCCTGTTTGGTGGTGGTGATGCCCAATTTGGTGGTGTTGCTGTCCAATTTGGTGGTGGTGATATCCAATTTGGTGGTGGTGATATCCAATTTGGTGGTGGTGTCCAATTTGGGAGTGGAGACGCCCAATTTGGGCGTCTCTTCTTCCTTTTTATCAACTATCAATATCCCATGGATATGATCTGGCATTACCACAAAATTGCCCAATTCAATAAATGGATAATGTTTTGGAATTTCCAACCAGCATTTTTCGGCTATTTGGCCCAATCTATTTAATTGCATTGTGGAAACTCCCGCTTTGGATGTATCTGATTTCGTTTCAATGTTACCAATAATATCCCCAAAAAAATGTTGTCTATAATGGGTGCAAATGGTTATAAAATATGCAGCATTGGCACCATAATCCCAAGACTGCATCCTCGCCGATGGTATGCGATATTTATTTTGGAATTTGTCCATCACAACGACATTATTTCAACATATCCATTATCCATTATTAATTATCCTCTTACCACCTTCATATGATGCACCTGAAGTCCATTTACTTTCAGCGCGACCCAATAGTGGCCGGCAGGGATGTTTTGATCAGGCCTCCAGGTAGCAAGGTATTTCTCAGGGCTGAGCTGTTCTTCATTTAATACAGCGACTTGATGACCCCCGATGTCAAAAACTTCAAGACTTATTTTTGCCTTCTGAAAGACCCCGTAACGGATGTTAAGCTCCTCATAGAAGGGATTTGGTGCTGCGGAATAGATGATTCCTTTGTCTAGATGCAAGTCTGAAGTGCTGAGGATTCCTTCACCTTCTATGACAATGTCCCAGGTGGCCTCGAGCTCGTTTTGCGCATTGACAGTGGTCGGAACTATGCGGTGCGTCGCGTCGTATTGGCCAGATGTTTGGCTTGCTGCAGCGTCGGCAGGAATATCAGTATCACCTTCAAAATACAACTGGGTAACAAAATTGGAAAAGCCAGGAGGGGCAATCCTGAAATGCAAATGTCTAGGTCTGAATACACCTGCATTAAGATATTTTCCAGGCAAGATGGTTTCGATGAGATAGAATCCCTGCTCATTGGAGTAAGCGACTCCACGGAGATTGTAGCCTGCCGTATCATATGCGCCTGCATCATTGGCATGCCAAATATCGATCTTAGTATTGGGAATGATCTTGGTACAATCTAAAGTCTTTACAATACCAGAGAGTATCAGTCTTGTGCCTGGCTCCGAGTCATCCGCAAGTTTATTGTCAACGATGTTGGGCGGACCAACTTTGTAAAATGGGCCCAAACCATAAAAATCCTGTGTGATAGGAAAGCATTCGTCTACAATTTCTTGCTCAATAGCGGCAGCATCTTTGGCTTTGCCAAGCACTGGCAATATGCCGAGAGAAAGGGTCCCAAGGGCTGTATTGCGCAAAAACTGTCTTCTTGAAGGGATATTATGTTCTGAATTCATTTTTCTATAAGATTACATTATTCCAAAGTACGCATATTTTTGCCTCAAGGATAGCTAAAGGGTCGATCATAGCCCTTTCAGAGGACTACGATCACTCTAGTACTTAGCATTCAGATGGTATGCGATATTTTCAATACCTTTCGAAGGTATGTGCAGCATCTTTTCGCGATTGAGGATTTTTATTTCTATTACTTTGCTTCTGCTTGGCTCTAAGATTCTTCTGGCCAGTGGAATTCCCCCCTTGCGTCATTTTACTCCTGAAGATTATAAAGGTCAATACCAAAACTGGATGCTTAGCGCTTCACAAGATGGACGCTTGTTTGCGGCTAATTCAGCTGGCATGATGTACTACGATGGCTTGAATTGGTTTTTGCATCCACTGCCCAATAAACAGGTTGTGCGCTCGATTCTCTACCAATCGCCGGACCGAGTTTTTACAGGAGCTTATGCGGAGTTTGGATACTGGGCGATCAATAATGAACATCATTGGCAGTTCAATTCGCTCAGCGAATTGGTTAGGGATTCGATCTTTGAGGAAGAAGAAATTTGGCATATCACTAGGCAGGATTCCCTCATTTGGTTTCAGTCTTTTTCGAGGATTTACCGTTTCGATGGCAAACGCATTGACCGATTTTTGCCTCCTGGAAATATCATGTTCGTCGAGCCCTACGCCGGTAAACTTCTCGTGCCGGTAATAGGTAAAGGGCTTTATCAACTGGACAAAAAGGGTCAATTTTCGGCATTTCCGCATGGGGAAATCTTCATCAATGACCGTATCGTTGGCCTCAGTTCTATCAAAGGAAATCTATGGGTCTCCACGGAGAAACGTGGCATATTCATATGGGATGGCAAAGACTGGAAAGCTTGGAATAGTCCAGCAAATGAAGAACTGAAGGCGCATACTTTGAACAAAGCGCTTTTCACTGAGCAGGGCCCGGCCTATCTCGGCACTATCGATGCTGGTGTCTTAAGTACGGATCTAAGAGGTGAAATGTTCCAGTGGATTAACAAGCAAGATGGCCTGCAAAACAACACTGTCTTGTCGATCTGTACTTCTTCCGCAGGGCATGTCTGGTTGGGACTTGATGAAGGTATTGACGCAATTATCAATAGCCCAGGAATACACTTCCAAGTGGAGAAAGAGGGAAAAATCGGTACTTGCTACGCTTTCGCCCATCACAAAGGAAAATTTTACGCGGGAACAAATCAGGGACTCTTTGTTGCAGATAGCCAAAACATCAGAACTCCAAAAAAACTGAATTTTAGCAAAGTAAAGGGAGTCTCTGGACAAGTATGGTATCTGTCGACGCAGGAGGACCAGTTGATTGTTGGTCACAACGACGGTACGGGCTTAGTCGAAGGGGACTATGTGGCGCCCATTTCAAATCTGTCAGGTGGATGGTGTATTATTCACGTACCTGACAAAGAGGATCATCTGATCGAAGGTACCTATTCAGGTATTTCCAATTATGCATTTGAGGAGAATCGGTGGGTCTTGAAAAACCAAATGATCGGCTTTAAGCAACCTGTCAAGAAACTGATCATGGATAGGCTCGGCAACCTCTGGGCTTTACACCCAAACAAGGGATTGTTTTGGATAAAATGTACATCGGACTTTTCAACAGCTTTAGAGGTAAGGGCAATAGACCAGTCGAATAGGATTCCCCATCCCTACGAGATGGACATAATGCTTATTGATAGCCGCTTGATTGTGCGAAGCGGAGGACTTTACTTTGAACTAAACCCAGCTACTCGAAAGTTGAATCCGATTAGTTCGATAAGGGGCATTGCTATCTCAGATCTAAGTCAACAACTAATTGGAGCTGATAGGCAGGGATTATGGTTTTCGGGAAATGGAGAGTTCCGCTGGGATTCAGGCATGGCTCAAGAGACCTGGCCAGTCAAATTGATAGATCGTTATGAAACCCTTTTGACCTATCAGGATTATCTGCTTGCCGGAGTGCACAACGGATTTGTGTTATTGGATCTGCCAAGTAAGGAATTGGGATTGCATGGCAGAGAAAAAGAAATGAGTAGGCTCTTGGCAATTAGTCCTATGGATCAATCACTGGACCGCTGGATTGTCAATGAAGGATTGACAGAATTTGCTTTGCCAAAGGGAGTCAATAGTGTGCGACTCTGGTTTGCAAAAGAGTTACTTGACGTCAATCAGGAACTTTGGTTCCACATCGGCGATAAGGATTGGCAAAAAGTTGAGGGCTATGTACTTGACTTACCAGATCAGAATTTTGGCAAAGCGAAGCTTGCATGGAAAATCGGTAAAACGGGTGAGGTGGCCCATTTTGAAATTGAGTTTGTACCTCATTGGTATCAGCATACGATGGCTAAATTTTTATACTTATTGTTGGCAATCGGTCTCTTGGTTTTGTTCTTTCAATTGCTCAAAAGCAGATTCTACCGACAACAGAAAACCTTGGATTGGGAAAATCAACAGCGTTTCATTCAGCAACAAGTGGAGACCGAAAATGCACTTCTTCAGGCTGACCTAACGCTCAAAAGCAGGGAACTAGCGCTCTCTTCACAAGCGCTTCTTCATAAGAATGCAATACTTACTGATATACTTGAGGAAGTTCAGGAGATCAAAGCCGAATTGGGAGCGAGGATGCCCGAGAAACATTATCGACGCCTCGAAAATTTGATACAAGACAATATCGAATCTGAGCACGATCGCCAAGTATTTGAACTGAACATGGCCGAAGTCAATAACGAGTGGTTAAGCAGACTCAAACTTAAATTTACAGATCTGACGCCTGGAGATCTCAGACTTGCTGCTTATCTCAAAATGAACCTCAGCTCTAAGGAAATTGCACCTCTACTTGGTATCTCTATAAGAGGGGTGGAGAACAAACGATATCGACTGCGCTATAAGATGGGTGTCACTCCAGATGACAACATTATCGACTATCTGCTTACTATTTAACTTGGCACGATTCTATTGAAACGAAAGTTATTTTGTAGATAGTTTGAAGTATTAATTCTTGCTATATATTATAAATAGAGTTGTTTACACATATTAAATTTGTATTATGAGTATAAATGATGAGGTATAAGATAGACTTTGGTGTATTCAAAGTGTGGTAAATAATCTTGTAATCATACGGTTTAATGTTAATTTAGATTTGTTCAAGGTCCCCATTTGTAGTATTTAAGCCTTCGCTTTAATATTTTGGTAAAATTTACTTTCATCTTTCTTCTACTTACAGCGAATATTATTTCGTTGTGCGCTGCCGCACCTGAAAATTTCAGGGCCAGAGGATTTGACAGCCATGTCGAACTAAGATGGAACAAAAGCAATGATGCAGGTCTAACTGGTTACAAGATCTATTGGACGCAGAATGCTGGCAGTAACTGGTACCTTAAGAAATTGGTCTCTAAGTCAGATACAGCTTACATCGACTTTGTGGGTGTTTATGGTGCAAATCTCGATTTACAGTACAAGATCACGGGCATAACCACTGCCGGTGAAACAGATCCTTCAGCGACAGTTGATGTGAGCACAAAAGATATGTCTGATGACGAGCTAAGCAATATGGTTGAAGAATACACTTTCCGCTATTTTTGGGACTTTGCGCATCCAGTATCTGGTCTGGCAAGAGAAAGGAATACCTCTGAGGATATCGTGACCATAGGTGGTAGCGGATTTGGATTGATGGCCATCGTATGTGGTATGCAGCGCAATTTCATAAGCAGACAGGAAGGGATTGAAAGACTTCAAAAGATCGCCGGATTTCTTGCTACAGCCGATCGCTTCCATGGCGCGTGGCCGCATTGGATGAATGGAGTGACCGGCAAAGTAATTCCTTTTTCGCCCATGGATAACGGGGGAGATCTGGTCGAAACAGCTTTTATGGTAGAGGGAATTCTTACTGTGCGACAATACCTCAACACATCGAATCCACAGGAACTTGCCTTGTACAATCAGTTGACCCAGCTCTGGGAAAGTGTCGAGTGGAGCTGGTATCGCAAGCCAAGCACAAATTCGCTTTATTGGCATTGGTCGCCAAATTTTGGCTGGGCGATGAATTTTCCGATCAAAGGATTCAACGAGTGCATGATTGCTTACATTCTGGCAGTTGCCTCTCCAACTCATCCGGTTACTCCGGGATTATATGTCAATGGTTGGGTTGGTTCCGGCTACAAGAATAACAAGACATTTTACGGAACCAAATTGAGTGTTGGTCCTGATTACGGTGGCCCTTTGTTTTTTGCACACTATTCATACATTGGGCTTGATCTGCGCGATCTAAAAGACAGTTATGCTAATTATTTCCAAAGAAATACCGCACATACGCTTATCAATAGGGCTTATTGTATCGACAATCCCAAAAACTTTACGGGCTATTCAGCTGAATGCTGGGGCCTGACCGCTAGCGATAATCCATTTGGCTATTCAGCCCAATCTCCTACAAATGACAACGGTACTATTACGCCAACAGCTGCGCTTAGTTCTATGCCATATACCCCTACCTATTCTCTGGATGCATTGAAGTTCTTCTATCGACAGTTAGGTCCTGAAATATGGGGCTTCATGGGCTTTAGCGACGCATTTAACCTCGAGGAAAACTGGTTTGCTGATTCCTATCTGGCAATCGATCAAGGTCCTATAATCGATATGATCGAAAATCATCGGTCCGGCCTATTGTGGTCTTTATTTATGAGTAATCCTGAGATAAATCCGGCACTGTCTGCGCTGGGATTTGTCGCTGATCCCGCATCGATTGACTTTACAGATAAGCCAGCATTTGAGTGGAATGTAAGCTCCAGCAATCAGACAATAAACATTGAAATACCTGAGAAAGCCTACGATAGCGACATGCAGATCATGCTGATCAATCAGGAAGGAAAGACTGTACACAATGCCTGGCCTTTGCAGGCGGCAAAAGATAAAATTTCATTGACGGGGGCCTTGCCTAACGGCATTTACGTGGTCCTGTTGATGGAAGATTCTGTTCCCTTAGGCGCCAAAAGCGTTTATTTATTTAGCCATTGATTTCACCAAAAACTGTTTGACATGAAACATCTTTTACTTACATTTTTGACCATTCTTTGCGTCCAGTGGGGTTATTCCCAGACGACGTATGAGAATTTTGAAGGAGGGGCCCAACTTACTTGGCTCGGCCTTGATGGCACTTATAATGGTATCCTACCCAATCCGGACGTTACTGGTGTGAACACCAGCTCTACCGTTGGGTCTTACACCAAATCTGACATGCATGCCTACAGCTTATTACTGGCCGATCTGGGCACTCCAATGGATCTATCAGTCAATAACGAATTTCACATGAAGGTCTTTGCAACTACTCCTTCTCAGATATTGATGAAGCTGGAAGGAACTGGACCTGCAATTGAGAGGCTTGTCAACATTGCGGTTGTCAACACGTGGGTAGACTACAAATTTGACTTCAGCGCAGCACAAGGCCAGACAGGCTTGAGCAAGATCATCCTATTCTTTGACCCGGGGGTCGAGACTAGCGGTGATACCTACCTATTTGATGATGTGATCGCTTATCCTGAAGGAGTTTGTGCAGGCACAATACCTGATCCAGCTATTATTGATGACTTTGAATGCCAACGCAATGCTTCCTACGGAGGTGGCTGGGACATCATCCAAGTAGTCAACAATCCCGATGCAAGCGGTATTAACACTAGCGCGCTTGTTGGAGAATACACAGATCCACTTGATTCATGGTCTGCACTAGTTGTTGATTATCAAAATGATATTGACTTGAGCCACAATTTGATATTCAAAGCAAAAGTGTGGTCGCCTAAGCTTGGCCAAATGCTCTTTAAATTGGAAGGTGGATCCTCTCCAGGCAAAGAGGTATTTGTTGATATCACCGAGATAAATACGTGGGTCGAATACAAAGTCGATTTCAGTTCACAAGAAGGATTGAGTCACAAGAAACTATCGATTTTCTTTGGCGCAGGTGTAGATGCCTTACCTGGCGAGATATATTATGTTGATGACATCGCCCGCGAAGAAAAAGCAGTCGGCATCAGCCTTGACGATTTCGAAAATGGCCCTTCTATGGATTGGCAACCACTTAATGGCAACGAAGCTTTGCATGGCACCTTCAATGGTGACATTCCAAATCCAGATGCAACTGGAGCAAACACTACTGACAATGTTGGTTCATACACCAAAGGATCTGCTGCATTCAGCACATTGACTGCTGGATTACCTATTGGTTTTAGTTTCTCCGAATTTCCTCAGATCAATATGGCTGTATGGGCTCCTGCTGGCGCTACCTCAGTTCGTATGCAAGTTATCAGCCCAATCGATGGTATCAAAGAAGTGACAAGAGACATCAGCGTTACTGAAACATGGGAAGTCCTGAATTTCGATTTCAGCGAATTTGCTGCTATCACAGATTTTGAAGAACTAAGAATATTGTTTGATCCAGGAGTTGTATCATCTGATACCTACTACTTCGACGAACTGAGATTGGCTTCTTCTACAGTTGACCCTTGTGAAGGTATTGTTGTAAATCCTAACATCTGGGATGATTTTGAGTGCCAACGCAACGCAGTTTATGGAGCTGGTCTTGATAAATTGGCGGTTGTCGCTAATCCTGATAAAGGGGCCGGAAATCCAAGCAATTTTGTTGGAGAGTATACTGATCCATTAGACGAATGGTCTGCATTGGTGATCGATAATGGTGGACCGATTGACTTGTCAGTTTACAACCAGTTTTCATTCAAGGTCTGGTCTGCTAAAGCAGTTCCGGTACTTGTGAAATTGGAAGGTGGTACATCCCCTGCCAAAGAAGTTTGGGGCAATATTACCGCAACTGAGCAATGGGTTATATATTCAGTAGATCTAAGCGCATTTGAGGCAGAAAATCACAACAAAATATCGATATTCTTCAACGGTGGAGTATTGGCAGTAGTTGGAGATGTTTACTATATCGATGATATCCAGGTAAAACGCGAGCCAATCAATGGCTGCGTGGAAACATTTGAGACTCCAGCAACAGTACTTCCATTCAAATACTTTGCAAACGGTCACCTTGAGACTGAAATGTATCCATTTAAGGTTGTTGCTAACCCTAACAAATCGGGTATCAATATCAGCAATAATGTGGGTGAGTTCGTCAAAGCGAGTGATGCATTGCCATTTGCTGGTATGTTTGCAGATCTCGGCACGTACTTGAATTTTGACAATATTAGAACGCTGAAAGCGAAAGTCTTGATGGATCACTTGGGCAACCTAGGATTGAAAGTTGAAGGATCATTAAATGGTTCGCCATCAAAAGAACTTTCAGTTGCTAATACTACCGTAAATGCATGGGAAGAAATCACAATTGATTTCAGTGAAGTACCAGAGGATGGCCAATATTCCAGAATCGTTGTGTTTTTCGATCTAGGCATTGATGCCACTGGAGTTGATGTCACTTCATATTTCGATGATATCGTGGCTGGAGCAGGTACATGTACCACTACTGGAATATTTGAGCAACCTGAATTGAGCACAATGAATCTGTTCCCTAATCCGGTTTCAGATCAGTTGGTCATCGAATCAGAGCTAAGCTTAGATCGCATCGAAGTGTACAACTTCCTTGGTCAGCTTGTACGCACGATTGAAGGAAACAACACTGTTCAGAATAAACTGAACACTGCAGATTGGAACAGCGGTATGTATATCATCAAAGGATATCACAATAACGTTGCTTGTGCAAAAGGCAAAGTCGTAAGACAATAATTTGAATTTAACTCGGGTCTCCTCCTTCGGGGGGAGACCTATTTTGAAGAGTCGGTTAAATACCATTTTATGCCATTTCGATGTTTTTGGCTGGCTTGTCTTTGCCTGCTTGCGTGCAATTCATCCAATCAAATTGCTCGTTTTGCCCCAGTGGCAGTTCCTGTCAAGCATGTACCTTATAGCACCGAGGAACTTCAACGACGCACTTTCGAGTTTTTCTGGCAAGAGACTGATACAGTCTTTTGGCAAACTCAGGATCGCTATCCAACAATTCAGTTTTCGAGCATTGCGGCCACTGGTTTTGGCCTGGCTGGGATAGCAGTTGGTATTCAAAATAGCTACATAAGCAGACAGCAAGGGGCTCAACGAGCATTAAATACCCTGCAAACATTGTGGAATATGAAGCAAGGGCCCGAGAAGGCTGGAGTTAGTGGTTACAAAGGATTTTTCTACCATTTTCTGACCTTAGACAAAGCTGTCCGATACCAAGAAGTAGAACTTTCGACAATTGACACAGGTCTCCTGATGGCAGGTGTATTGACAGTTATGTCCTATTTTGATCGCGATGATCCTACTGAAAATCAGGTTCGCAAAATAGCTGATGAGCTCTATCGTCGTGTCGAATGGAATTGGGCATTAGATGATCCAAATCAGATAGCAATGGGATGGCATCCTGAAAATGGCTTTATCAATGCAGACTGGAATGGCTACAATGAAGCAATGGTTTTGCTTATCATGGCTATTGGTTCACCAACACATGCCATACCAGCCGAAAGTTGGGCGGATTGGTGTAGCACCTACGAATGGAAGGATGAGCATGTGATTTTTGGTCCATTATTTGGACATCAATACTCTCAGATGTTCGTGGATTTCAAGGGCATTCAAGATCCTTACATGAAGTCTAAAGGCATAGACTATTTTGAAAATAGTCGACGTGCAACTCTCGACAACCGCAACTATTGTGTTCGAAATCCTTTCAAATTTACTGGCTATTCCGAAGATTGTTGGGGACTCACAGCATGTGACGGTCCCAAAGATACTGTCATTCAATGGCAGGGAAAGGAGATCAAAGTCAAGGGTTACAATGCCCGCGGCTACGCCGCAAATTATAATCAAGATGATGGTACCATAGCGCCAACTGCAGCAGGAGGATCTTATCCGTTTACTCCAGAATTGAGCGAAAAAGCCATGGCTCGCATGTGGAATAATTATCCAGGCGTAGTCGGCAAGTATGGTTTCAAGGATTCATTTAATCCCACTTACACCTTCGGTCCCGGAAATGAGAAAGGTTGGTATGATGTCGATTATCTCGGTATCGACCAAGGACCTATACTGATACAGATGGAGAACTACAAGACTGGGCTTATCTGGAATACCCTAAAAAAAAATCCCTATATCCAGGCTGGATTAAAGAAAGCCGGATTTACGGGCGGATGGTTAAACTCTATTCAATAAAAGCTTTAAAACAAAGCTGTCTATGAAAAACAACTTTTACAAACACACAGGATCATTCCTGTTCCTATTTTTCTGTCTGACGTATTTTATTTCCCCCCAAGTCGCAGAGGCACAAGGAACAAATCCGGAATACAATATCAAAGGAACGATAACCTCAGCGCTCAATAGCGAGCCTTTGGTTGGTGTCAATATCGGATTTCCAGGTACCACGATCGGAACGACTACTGATATTGATGGCAAGTATGAACTTGTAGTTCCGGCTAATTCGGCGACTATCGCGGAAGCGAAGCTCGAAATATCCTATGTCGGTTATAAGACTCAAGTCGTCAATATTGATGGTAGATCTTTGATCAATATATCGATGGAAGAAGATGCAAAATTGCTCGGCGAGGTCGTGGCCATAGGATATGGAACGACCAAAAAATCGGATTTTACTGGTTCTGTGTCCTCTGTCAGAGGAGCGGAATTGTCTAAAGTGCCGACTGGTGCTGTAGGCCAATCAATGCAAGGCAAATTAGCAGGCGTCAATGTCACCCAATCGTCAGGTGAGCCTGGCTCGCAACCTGTCATACGCATCAGGGGAATCGGTTCATATGGCAATGGCGCATCTGAGCCATTGTATGTAGTTGACAATCAGATAGTTGAAGACATAAAATGGCTCAATCCTAATGATGTTGAATCGATTGATGTGCTCAAAGATGCCTCATCCATAGCCATTTATGGAGCCAGAGGCTCCAACGGCGTCATCATGATCACTACCAAGAAGGGAAAATTTAATGAGGCGGGAAAAGTCTATTTGTCCACTTTTACGGGCACACAAAAACTAATACGCAAGATTGGCCTTACCAACGCTCGTGAATACGCACTGTTGTCCAACGAAATAGCCAGCAACGACGGTCGTCCTCCAATTTTCCCAAATCCTGACTCACTAGGTGAAGGAACAGATTGGCAGGATATAGTGTACCATGATGCCCCAATATATTCAATCAATCTAGGCGCAAGAGGTGGTGGAGAAAAATACACCTACAATGTCAATGGAGAATATTTCAAGCAGGAAGGGATCATCAGAGGTTCAGAATTTAACAGAATATCGCTGCGCTTCAACAATGAATTCAAAGTCAATAAAATTCTCAAAGTCGGTAACAATATTGCCTACAACATGTACAGAGGTAGCGGTGCTCCTAATGTTGTAGGTAGCGCCTACAAAGCCGACCCAACAGTTATATCGAGAAATGATGCTGGCCAGTATGGCAATACTTCCATTAGAACATCCGTAGGTAATCCCGCTGCCGCTCTTGATAATTACAATCAAAAGGGCAGATTGAATCAAATCGTAGGTTTGGTCTACGCAGATATCAGCATTTTGAAATCACTCAGCTTTAGATCCAATTATAGTGTTGATATTGCCAATCTCTATGATGCTAATTTCCGCCCTGAGTATTATGTATCTCCCGAAGAACAAAGTCTGGAGAATCAATTGACAGTCAGGCAAAATCGCAACCAACGTTGGTTGTGGGAAAATGTGGTTTCATTTAATAAGGAATTTGGAGCATTCAATTTGAATGCGATAGCAGGTGTGACTATGCAAGAAGATTTGGCTGAATCATTTGAGGGGTCAAGAAAAAATTTGCTTGCATATAATGAAGATCAATTGTACTTGGATTTGGGAGATGTTACAACTTCAACTTCCAGTTCCAACGGAACTTCATCTTCATTGCTGTCATATTTGGGACGTGTCAATCTGAATTTCATGCAGAGATATTTGTTGACAGCTTCATTCCGGAGAGATGGTTCCTCAAGATTTGGTGCCAACAATAAGTATGGAAATTTTCCTTCTGCAGCATTTGCCTGGAGAATCATTGATGAGCCATTTATGCGCGGTCAGGACTTATTGTCCAACCTCAAATTTCGAAGCAGCTATGGACTGGTTGGAAATGATCGCATTGGGGGCGACTACACATTTGCTACGCAATTAACTACCAGCCTGGATGCAGTATTTGGAATAAATGGCCAGGAATATATAATCCCTGGTGCAACACAAGTATCCTTGGCAAATCCCAATATCAAATGGGAAAGTGCAAGGCAATTGGATCTAGGACTTGAATTTGGACTGTTTCAAAACAGGCTCAATTTCGAACTGGATTATTTCAACAGGATTACCGATGATCTGATTCTTCGTGTTCCAATTCCTGATTATGTGGGTTCTGAGGAAAATCCCGTTGTTAATACAGGTTCCATAAAAAATGAAGGGCTTGAAATTACTGCTGGTCTACAGGGTGGCAAAAATTTGCACTGGACACTAAGTGCTAACTCCACCTTCATGAGAAACGAGGTAATCAAATTGGGAGATGGCTTGGACTACATTTATGATGGAGGTTTGGGAGTAGGTGGTTTGCTAGGTACCGTCACAAGGGTTGGTCTACCAATAGGCTCATATTATGGCTACCATGTATTGGGAATTTTCCAAAATGAAGCAGACCTACTAGCATATCCAAAACGTGGACCTGAAAAAGCTGGAGACCTCATATATCAAGATGCCAATGGTGATGGTGTCATCACGGACAAAGACCGAGTAGTACTCGGTGACAACATTCCGAATTTCACCTATGGATTTTCAGGCCGAATTGACTTCAAAGGATTTGACATAGGTGTGGATTTCTTTGGAATGAGTGGTTTTGAAATCATCAATTCGAAGAAGATGGCGCGTTTTAATACGCCAAATTTCGAAGATAGTTTCCTCGATCGTTGGACAGGAGAAGGCACCAGTAATTCAGAGCCACGTATTACCAATGGTGGTCACAATTACGAGTTTTCTGACCGCTTTGTTGAAAAAGGTGATTTCCTTCGATTGCGGACAGTTATGATTGGATTCAATGTTCCAAGCAAATTTTTGTCCAAAATCAAGATGTCCAATTTCCGCATTTACGTGTCGGCAACCAACTTAATGACGTGGACTCAATACAGTGGTTATACTTCTGAAATCATCAGTCAAAGCCCTATTGATTCAGGAATTGACAGAGGTACTTACCCACTGCAGAAAGTATATACTCTGGGCTTGAATTGTTCTTTTTAACTCTCAAATCATTTGATCATGAAAAATATACAATCAATATTGATGCGTTCTACATTGGCAGCTACACTGCTGATCATTAGCGGCTGCTCAGACTTTCTGGACAAAGCGCCTTTGGGCAAGATAACTTCGGACAATGCATTCCAGACTGAAGAGGATGCGGTGCTTGCCACCAATGCCATTTATAATGTGCTTCGCAACTGGGAGGTACATGTGTTTTCCTATGTTGGGTGTACTGATATCATTTCCGATGACTCTGACAAAGGCAGTACACCTACGGATGCAAATTTTCTTGACGAAATTGACAATTTCCAATTCGCTGCTGGAAATGTGGCTCCCTTTACACTATGGCAGGGCTATTACAAAGCAATTTTTAGAGCAAATATTGCCATCGAGAAGATTCCGGAAATCGAAATGAATGCGGAATTGAAAGAGCGTTTACTAGCCGAAGCTAAATTCTTCCGCGGGTACTTTTATTTCAATTTAGTGAGATGGTTTGGTGAATTGACGATCATCACAAAGCAATTGGCGTCATCTGAATTTAAACAGGTCAAAAGACCTGTTGCTGATGTATATGCACAGATAATTCAAGATTTGACTGAAGCTGCAGCTGTATTGCCTTCATCCTATTCCACAAACCTTGACAAAGGCAGAGTGACATCTGGAACTGCTCATGGGATGTTGGCTAGAGTGTACATGACAATGGGCGATTGGACTAAATGCGAGGCGCAGGCACTTGAGGTTATTAATTCTGGCAAATACAGTCTTTATCCCAAGTATGATCAGATATTTCTGCTGCAAGGCGAATTGTCGAGCGAATCGGTATTCGAAGTAGTAGCTGGTGCATTCGATGTAGGTAACGGAGGCTCACAATTCAACGAAGTACAAGGCGCAAGAGGAACTCCAAATCTTGGCTGGGGATTTAATCGCCCAAGCGACAATTTCGTGAAAGAGTTTGAAACAAAAGATCCCCGTCGGGAAGCTACCATCTTAGGAGTTGGCGAGACTCTCCCTGACGGATCAGCAATAGTTGAAGACAATCCTGAGGTATTTGGAGAGCGTTACAACCAAAAGGCCTGGGTCCCTAAGCAAGTCACAGGTAATGGCAATGGTCCTGGTAATATTCGCATTATGCGATACAGTGATGTGCTACTGATGGCTGCTGAAGCGATGAATGAAAATGGCAAGCCAACTGAAGCATTAACTTATCTCAATGCGGTGAGACTGCGCGCCAGAGGAACAAGCTCAACGATTTTACCGGATGTCACCACCACAGTTCAAGCGGACTTACGAGCCAAGATCTGGCATGAAAGAAGAGTCGAACTTGGCATGGAGCAAATCCGATGGTTTGACCTATTGCGTCAAAAAAGAGCCGGCGAAGTGATGCGTTTGGTCGGTAAGAATTTCGTCGATAACAAGCATGAATTATTGCCCATCCCTCAATCGGAAATCGATATCAGTGGGACATTGATTCAGAACAACGGTTATTGAAGTTGATGGCCGGCTGCTACATCGCCAACAAGCTTTGTGGCAGCCTCTTTTTTCTCAAGCACAATTCATGATTTCCAAGCACAACAAGCCTATGCGTTTTTGTTATTTCTTCCTATTTCTGGGATTTAGTATTTCCCTATCAGCTCAAAAAAAAGCTCCTGCAAAACCAGCGGTAGATCCGATCGAAGCAAAAGTCAATGCATTGTTGGCCAAAATGACGCTCGAAGAAAAGATTGGCCAAATGACCCTTTTTACCACTGGATGGGATGTAACTGGTCCGACCATATCAGGCAATCACGAACAGGAAATCAAGAATGGCAAAGTCGGAAATGTATTCAATGCGCACACCGTCGATTTCGTAAGGAAGATCCAAAAGCTAGCGGTGGAAAACAGCCGTTTGAAAATTCCTTTGCTATTTGGATACGATGTAATTCACGGCTACAAGACAATATTTCCAGTACCTCTTGCTGAAGCTGCAAGTTGGGAACCTGAAATGGCCAAACTGTCCGCACAGGTTGCTGCCAGAGAATGTGCCGCTGCTGGTGTGAATTGGACCTTTGCCCCTATGGTTGATATCGCTAGAGATCCCCGCTGGGGACGTGTAGTTGAAGGTTCGGGAGAAGATACCTATCTAGGTACCAAATTCGCTGTAGCAAGAGTTCAAGGCTTTCAGGGTGACCTAAGTGGACCGGAATCGGTGATCGCCTGTGCCAAACATTACGCGGCTTATGGTGCCGCTCAGGCCGGGCGAGATTACCATACTACCGAGATGAGTGACAGGACTTTGCGTGAGGTGTATTTGCCTCCATTCAAGGCCTGTGCCGAAGCAGGAGTAGGTTCATTTATGACAGCCTTCAATGATTTGAATGGTGTGCCCGCATCTGGAAACAAATACCTGATCAGAGATATACTTAAGAAGGAATGGAACTACAAAGGGATCGTGGTTACGGATTATACATCGATCAATGAAATGGTGCCCCATGGGTATGCAGCCGACAACAAGGATGCAGCTCGTAAGGCTTTGATCGCCGGTGTCGATATGGACATGGAGGGATCAACTTACATGGATTACCTCAAGGCACTCCTTGCGGAGAAAAAAGTGACCATTTCAGATATTGATGATGCAACTCGTAGAGTACTCCGGCAGAAATTTCGCCTAGGTTTATTCGACGACCCATTCAAATACATCAATAATGAGCGGGAGAAAAAGACCATCTTGAGAGCAGATCACCTCGAGGCTTCTAGAGAAGTGGCTCGTAGGTCAATTGTCTTGTTGAAAAATAATGGAGATATACTTCCACTCAAAAAAGGACTGAAGAAAATCGCTGTCATCGGTCCACTTGGCAATAGCAAAGTCGACATGATGGGAAATTGGTATGGCGCTGGAGATGCCGCCAACTGCGTGACTATACTCGAAGGCATTCAAAAAGCTGCTGAATCAGGCACACAGGTAGGATACTACAAAGGCTGTGATGTAAATTCAAAAGACACAAGCCAGTTTGCAGCTGCAGTAAAAGCGGCGTCAGAAGCAGAATTTGTAATACTAGCAATTGGCGAAAGTGGAGATATGACCGGTGAAGCAGCCAGTCGTTCTGATATCAGATTGCCGGGTGTACAGGCAGCCTTGCTAGCGGCAATCGTTCAGGCAAATCCTAACACGGCCATAGTCTTGATGAACGGTAGGCCACTAGATCTTAGCAACATAGTAGATATTGCGCCATCGATACTTGAAGCTTGGTACCCTGGCACACAAGGTGGCCATGCAATTGCTGATGTGCTTTTTGGAAAGTACAATCCATCGGGCAAATTGCCAATTACATTTCCTCGAAGTGTCGGACAAGTGCCCATTTTCTACAACATGAAAAACACGGGGAGGCCAATGAACGAAGGTAAATACACTAGCAAATACATTGATATTCCCAATACTCCCCTATTCGTATTTGGCTATGGTCTGTCCTACACCAAATTTGAATACTTAGAGATCAACACAAACAAAGCAGTTTACGATGTCAACTCCTTTGTCAAGGTAAATGTGACGGTCAAGAATACCGGCAAAGTGGCAGGCGAGGAAGTTGTCCAATTGTATGTGCACGATATCGTGGGCTCTGTCACACGTCCTGTGCGAGAATTGAAAGGATTCCAGAAAGTCAAACTGGAACCTGGCCAGACAATTTTAATTCAATTTCAGTTGACTCCAAAAGACCTTTCATTTGTTCGTCTCGACAATACATTTGGAATGGAGGCTGGAAAGTTTGAAGTATTTGCCGGAGGCAGCAGCAGCGCGACAATTAGCAGCACATTTGAAATGAAATAGGGCATAATCACCATTTATTTCCTCCTTTAGTGGCTATTTCACTTGAACGGACTTTACCTTAATTTTGTTATCGTAGGTGGCTTGTACTGTGATAAGGGCTTCTTAATCTCTGTATCTTTGTAACTTTCCTGCCTTATCGCCTGTTAGAAATAAAACAAATACCTTGAACGCAACATTTCAAATTGCCCATGTTTTTGGCATTCCTGTCAAAGTACATTGGACCTTTGGCTTTCTATTTCTTTATGTAGGATATATCGGCTATCGTGACGGTTTTACGATCACTGCCACTTTGTATTATTTGCTCTTTACACTGGTACTATTTCTCTGTGTTGTGCTTCATGAATTTGGCCACGCCTTATCAGCTCGCAAATATGGGGTCAAGACCAAGGATATCATATTGTCACCAATTGGGGGAGTCGCGCGTTTGATGAATTTGCCTGAAAAACCAATTCAGGAATTTGTAATTGCACTGGCTGGTCCGCTTGTCAATGTCGTCATTGCCTTGTTGATCGGAATTTATTTGTTTTTCTTTCACGCTCAGGGTTTCCAATTGTACGAGGGTGACAATTCCTTTTTTGATTACCCTGGCAATTTTCTCCCCTTACTGTTTCGACTCAACATCATTTTGGTGTTTTTCAATATGATTCCAGCATTTCCAATGGATGGTGGGAGAGTATTGCGAGCTGCTCTATCGATCAGATGGTCGAGATATCAAGCAACTCGTGTAGCGGCAATTATTGGGCAGATCTTGGCATTGGGCTTTGTCATCTATGGCGTGTATGAGAGCGAATTTATGCTAATGTTCATCGGATTTTTTGTTTACTCAGCGGCTGCTGCTGAATTTAGATCTGTTGCTGCTGAAAAGGCGCTAAATGAGACAGAAGTTGGGGACATTGTTACCTCTGATTTTGCACATTTGACTTCATTTGATCCAATGCAGACACCTATCATGCGGCTAAATGAAGACAAAGAGATCAATTTTTTGGTGCTCGATGATGAAGGCACACTTAAGGGAATACTTCCCACAACGCAGATAGAGGAAGCCAAGAGGAGAAGAGATTACTATTCGCTCGTGGTGCATTACATGCTCAGTCAATGGGTTGCAGTGCCGGTGGATACTAAATTGAAAGATCTGTTGGCAATTTTCAAGCAAAATGGGTACTTCCCCGTGCCAATATATCGCCAACAGCAATTGGTCGGTATGATTGCTTGGCAACAGTTGGAAAACTATCTACAAGATATTTTCAAAAATACTGCCGTGATTCCCTTTTTGAAAAGGAAGCGCAAGATTTCCAAAAAGCAAATTTCCGTTAGTTCTTCTTAGGTGCAGGCTTAGCAGGAGCTTTTACAGCTGGTTTTGCTGCCGGTTTTGGCGCAACTTTGGCAGCTGGCTTTGCAACAGTGGCTGGCAGTCCCAATCGAGCTTTGACTACGGCCATAATGTCTTCTGAATCTCTCGCGAAGAGCAAAGTTCCCGAACTAGAATCAAAGACCATTAGGT
>JBDSUZ010000133.1:0-3798 GCA_039927395.1 Saprospiraceae bacterium
CGACGGATTGATGGCTAGTATCACTTTCTGCTCGTCGATATGCTTTGGCAATGGAAGTTGAACGATCAAGCCATCAACTTCCGAATCTGCATTAAGCTCCTCAATCAGATCAAGTAACTCAAGCTCAGTAATCGAGTCGGGTTTGCTAATCAAGGTCGATGCAAAACCTACTTCGGCACAGGATCTTTCTTTGCTGGCAACATAGGCTTTGCTCGCAGGGTCATCTCCAACGATCACCGCGACTAAATGAGGCTTTTTGCCACCCGATTCCATCCAGGCAGCATTGTCAAGCTTCAATTGATCCTTCAATGCCGCAGCCGTATGTTTACCGTCTAATAATTTCATAATGCTACTTTCGATACTGAAATTGGAATGGAATATCTCGAAGAAATTTACACTACAAAGTAACTAAAAACGGCCTGCCAAAAAAATTGACAAGCCGTTTATTATGATTTTAAATCACGTATTACTTATCCTATGCGTATGCAGCAGATGAATTTCTCGCTCTCTTGCGATCGTTCTCATCAAGATAGATTTTGCGTAGTCGGATTGATTTTGGCGTAACCTCTACATACTCATCTTCCATAATGTATTCAAGTGCCTCTTCCAGAGAGAAAATGATCGGTGGGATCAGCTTCACTTTGTCATCAGAACCACTAGCACGCATGTTTGTAAGCTTCTTGGTTTTAGTCACATTGACAACCAAGTCTCCTGGACGGCTATTTTCGCCAATTACTTGTCCCATGTATACTTCCTCATTCGCCGGAATGAAGAATCTACCTCTTTCCTGAAGGTTGTTGATAGAGAATGGAATCGCTTGTCCGGTTTCCATTGAAATCAATGAACCATTTTGACGTCCAGGAATATCACCTTTGTCAGGTTGGAATTCAAGGAAACGGTGAGTCATGATCGCTTCACCTGCCGTTGCGGTCATCAGGTAGTTTCTCAGGCCAATGATACCGCGGGAAGGAATGTGGAAGCGCAATACAATGCGATCTCCTTTAGGGTCCATTGACAACATCATACCTTTTCTCTTGGTAACAGCCTCGATAGCTTTACCACTGACATTGTCAGGTAAGTCAATTGTCAATTCCTCTATAGGCTCGCAACGACGACCATCTATCTCTTTCCAAATTACACGGGGTTGACCGATTTGCAATTCGTATCCTTCTCTGCGCATGGTCTCGATCAATACACTTAAGTGCAATACACCTCTACCAAACACGATGAAACTATCTGCAGAACCAGTTTCCTGTAATCTCAGGGCTAGGTTTTTCTCTAATTCTTTCTCTAGGCGATCTCTTACGTGGCGCGATGTTACAAACTTGCCCTCTCTTCCGAAGAATGGAGAATCATTGATTGTAAATGTCATGCTCATTGTAGGCTCATCGATATCGATTGTTGGCAATGCCTCGCCATTTTCAACATCAGCAATTGTATCTCCAATTTCAAAGCCCTCAATCCCTTGCAATGCACATATGTCACCTGCTTGAACTTCAGCAACTTCTTTTTTGCCCATGCCTTCAAACACAAACAAGCCTTTCACTTTTTGCTTAGTGATGCTGCCGTCTTTTTTGATCAAACTGATCATCTGGCCGTTTCTCAAACCACCACGGTGAAGCTTGCCGATCGCGATACGACCGATGAAGTTAGAGTAATCCAAAGAAGTGATCAACAATTGTGTTGAACCTTCTTCAATTTGTGGTTCTGGAATGAATTCCAAAATTGAATCCAACAAAGGAGTGATATCCGTAGTTGGTTTCTTGTAGTCGGTGCTCATCCAACCTTGCTTGGCTGAACCAAAAATCACTGGAAAATCCAATTGATCTTCTGTAGCATCAAGGCTAAACATCAAGTCAAATACTTTCTCATGAACTTCGTCAGGAGTACAGTTTTCTTTATCAACTTTATTGATGACAACGATAGGCTTCAGGCCCAACTGAAGTGCCTTTTGCAATACGAAACGCGTCTGAGGCATGGTGCCTTCAAATGCATCAACCAACAAAAGCACCCCGCTAGCCATGTTCAAAACTCTCTCGACTTCTCCACCGAAGTCAGCGTGACCAGGTGTGTCGATGATATTGATTTTGGTATCGCGGTACATCATGGCCACATTTTTGGCCAAAATGGTGATACCACGCTCTCTCTCGAGGTCATTGTTATCCAAGATCAATTCACCTGGAGTCTCATGTTCTTTGAACAATTTGCCGGCGTGGATCATCTTGTCAACCAATGTTGTCTTGCCGTGGTCGACGTGCGCTATTATCGCTATATTTCTGATAGATTGCATACACAGTATTTGAAAATCGCTGCAAAGGTACGAATGTCCGCCAAATAAATGTGTAAACTTTTGATTAATTAAGGGCTAAAACCAAATTTTATTTCAAATTGGCCAAATTGTCTCCAAAACAAATTGCTGAAAATGGGTTAAATAGTTGTCTTGTAGCGGTAAATTCAGTATTTAACGCCAACCCTTTGAAATATGAAATGTAGCAACCACGCAGGTCCTATTAGCAAATACTGCAAATCCTGCAGGAATGAAGGCTTCTTTCCTTCGATCTTGTGGCCAATAAATTGACCGATCCAAGCCGCAATAAAGATCGCCAAGGAACCAAGGGCTAATGTGCCGCCTGAACTGCCGGCGTTGAGAAAGATGACATGATTGATATAAATCATGATCAATCCGATCGGGATAAATCCCAAAAACATGGCCATCGAAAGTCTGTAGTAGTATAATAGGACCAAAACCCATACGACGGTGGCCCAATTGAAGAAGAATGTCTGTGGCACAAAAAAAGGAATGCTATACAATAGTCCGAACAAGCTATAGACTATGGCTGGGACACAGATCCAGTGTATCAATTTATTGACGGGATTGAGATGGCTCTCACCGTAGGTGTCCAGAAGGGTTTGTAATTTCTTCATATTCCTTGGGGGCGTTCAATTTAGAATTACCGAATTCTTGATATGCTCAATATACGACATATGTACAAATGTTGAATAATCGGGACCAGCCATTTTGTGCTGCGACAACGATTATTTTACTTGGTTGACCTATCTGGCTTGCAGCAATAACAAACTTATACTTATCCCTGATTTCCAGTGTTGCCTCCGGTATCTTTACTACATAAACTAATCTTATGTCATTCATCTGGAACCCACCTGCTAATCCAATCAAAAGCCCTGGCCTACTTGCCAAAATCAGGTTTCCTGATTGCGATCCATACGGACATTTGAATAATAGCCGGTATCTAGACTATTTCCTCAATGCAAGGGAAGATCATCTGCTGCAAGCGTATCATTTCCCTTTGTGCCAGTACAGTAAAGTTACGAAGCGAGGTTGGGTAGTAGTCATGAATCAAATAGCCTATCTCAAACCCGTCTACGTAATGGATGAAGTATTTATTACCTCTTCCCTATTGGCCTGCACTGACAAAACTGTTGATGTGGAAATGATAATGTGGGATGCAAAAAAGGAAAAGGTCAAATCAATACTTTGGCTCAAAAGTGTACATATAGACTTAACAACCCAATCAGCTGCAAGTCACACTGAGGATGTACAGAAATTTTTCAGTGAACTAGTAATTCCTATTAAGGAACAAAGTTGGGATGAAAGGGTAATGAGCATGAGAATGCAGAACAAATAAAATAACGAGAGACTAAAAATGCAAGGTCAGCAGAGATACCGCAAAACCAAGACCGATCGCTGCAAATTTATACCAGTTGATACGGTGATCATGCGTAGTATCTAACTCAAACATGATAGTTGTAGTGATGTGAAGGAAATTGCCGATCACT
>JBDSUZ010000134.1:0-16908 GCA_039927395.1 Saprospiraceae bacterium
CCAAAATAATGATAGGTGCTATTTCGACGGTGCAAAGATAAACAAAAAAGTGAAAGGGATTACCAGTCAGGTACTTACTTCCAATGAGCAGGCCTCTGAGTTGGCGATAGAAATACACAAGAACAAATAGAATAAGCCCTAGTGGAATCATATATTTTGACAGCCATTCTGGTGCAAATGCCAAGACCGCATTGACCGGCAAAAGCAACAATCCAAGCAGTGAATTGAAGATCAAAAGCGTGAAACCAAAGAACTGCACCTCTCGATTGACAGGAAAGATGGCACCGATGAGCCTAAGTATCAAATGCTTTAAGCCGTAGATCGCTCCTAATCCAAGTACACACCAAAAGAACAAGGCCAAATCCGTGCGAGCGCCAAGGACATTTTCCCTTTTGAACAATAGGTAGACAAATAGCCCAGCGTTGAGAACGAAGAACAAGTAAATCAAAGCGTAAGAGAGGTAAACCGAAGGATTCTGCACGCGAAACATCATTCGCAGATAGTTTTCATTGAAGAATCCACGCAGGATTTTTCCAAGCAATGAACGGTTCAAAGTCACCAGAGCAGTTAGCAACCCAAAGTAAATAAGAAGTACGATGAAGAGAAAATTCTGACTCTTCTTTGGTGCATTTATCGCAGGAAACTGAAAGCCGTGCTGTGATGTATCCGTCTTGGAAATGCCCGTTTGACTTTTGGCTTCCTTGACATCGGCCGGCAATCCCGAATTGATGATCTCAAATGGATTGCTACTGTCAACTTTGATTGGCTCCTTTTCCAAACTCATAGAGTCATTTGGAACCAAAGAACTCAATTCCAAAGCTGCTATCGAATCATTTTCTCGCGTGCTTGAATTCTGTGCAAAAGTCAGATGACTGAGGCAGAAAAAACATAACAGGAAGATAATATTCGATCGCATATACCTTATATACTGCTTAAGTCTAGTCCAATGTCCTTGCGGTAATTTTTACCCTCAAACTGAACTTGCAGGGCGATTCTATTTGCCTTAGCCAAAGCTTGGGGAATAGTATCACCCAAGGCTGTGACAGCCAATACTCTGCCTCCATTAGTTACAATATCTGTACCAGAAATAATGGTACCCGAATGGAAATGCATTGTATCTCCTTCCTCGGCTGGTATTTCCATCAATTTGCCATTACTATAATGCCCGGGATATCCTCCCGATACCAACATAATGGTAGTAGCAAATCTGGGATCCTCTATCATGATTTCCTGGTCGATCGTGCCCTGATCTACAGCCAGGAGGGCCTTGAGCAGATCATTTTGCATCCTAGGCAGCACTGCTTCAGTCTCCGGATCACCCATTCTGCAATTGTATTCAATCACAAATGGATCTTGACCTACAAGTATCAAACCGAAGAATATGAATCCATTGTAGGCAATACCTCTTCTCTGCAGACAAGCAACTGTCGGTCTGATAATTTGCTCCTCAACTTTATCCATCAAGGCCTTATCGACAAAAGGTACTGGCGATACGGCGCCCATTCCTCCGGTATTGAGTCCTGTATCACCCTCTCCCACTCGTTTATAATCCTTTGCTACAGGCAGTAGTTGGTAATTCTTGCCATCAGTAAGTGCAAATACTGAGAATTCAATGCCGCTTAGGAATTGCTCGATGACGACTTTTGAACTGGCTTGCCCAAATTTTCCCTCTAGCATTGCCTTTAGCTCAGTTTGGGCTTCAGTTTTGCTTACGCATATCAATACACCTTTTCCTGCGGCTAATCCATCGGCCTTCAATACGACAGGCATCTCATGATCTTCAAGATACGCCAATCCCTCTGCCATTGTGTTGAAACTGAATTCGCGATAAGCTGCAGTTGGTATACCACATTCCATCATAAAAGTCTTAGCATATGCCTTGCTTCCCTCGAGCTGGGCTCCTTCTTTCGAAGGGCCGATTAGTGCAACATCTATAAGGGCAACATCTGATTGAAAGTAATCCCTGATGCCATTCACCAGAGGCTCTTCGGGGCCAACCAATACTAGGCCGATCTCCTTGTCGAGTACCAGTTGCTTTACTGCTGCAAAATCTAAAGGATTGATGGCAACATTTGTCCCAAATTTCATAGTTCCGGCATTTCCCGGAGCAATCCAAATATGAGTACATAAGGGACTTTGGGCGATTTTCCAGGCAAATGCGTTTTCACGACCTCCCGAACCCAATATGAGAACTTGCATATATAATGTGGCGCTAATTGAGCTGCAAAGATAAAAAAAGAAGGGACCTTGGCTCAATGGGGGTTTTGCTTAAATGTTGTACTTTTGTGCGTTTTTTAGGACAATCATACTATGATAGCATATCTCGACGGAAAAATAACTCATAAGAGTCCTACCTATATTATAGTAGATGTTGGGGGTGTAGGATATCAGGTACATATAAGCCTGTATTCATATACAAGGCTCGAATCGCTCGATAGAATCAGAATTCACACTATACTGAGAGTAGCCGAAGATTCACATACTTTGTATGGCTTCACTACTGAAATAGAAAAACATGTGTTTTCACTATTAGTGACTGTAAGTGGAGTAGGCGCTAACACTGCCCGCCTGATATTGTCGGCAATGTCACCGGAGGAAGTTCAACACGCAATAGCCACCGAACAGGAAGCGATTTTTGCCCGAGTCAAAGGAATTGGCATAAAAACTGCTAAACGAATTATACTAGATCTAAAAGATAAAATCTTGAAGACCAGTGCAGACTTATCGACGGCAATTTCTGGCTATGTACACAATACACAAAAAACAGAAGCGTTATCTGCCTTGATCGCTTTAGGCTTCATCAAGGCCAAGGCTGAAAAAGTATTGGAAAAAATTTGGATCGAGAGCGAGGGAAATAGTACGGTGGAAGTGCTGATCAAGGAATCCTTGAAGCAATTAAGCTGAGCAATTATCCATATCTCAATTAAAATCGAGCCAGAACTGTTAAATAAGGTCTTTTAGGAAAGAAGCGACATTGACCTGCGTTATAGATCAAATTTGAAGGGGCCTTAGGGCTTAATTGCTGGGAACTATCTCTATGAATCAACTGTATTATCTCTTTTTATTTGTTGCCTCCACCGGTGTTTTTCCTTGGTCCAAGCCATCGGTCCCAGTTAATCATACTAAGACAATTACGAGTCGCTCCAAAGAACAGCAGCAAGATACCATCGAACCAAAAGATCGCCAAGGCGACTTTATGAATTCGCCCAACAACAATCTCTACGACCTTCAAGACCCATCCAATATTGACAAGGAAGTAGAATACGACCCAGCTACTAACTCCTATATCATCAACGAGCGGATCGGCAACGAGTATTTCCGCACACCTACTTACATGACCTTTCAGGAATACCTGGACTGGAAATCTAAGAAACAGGACAATGACTATTGGAATCAGGTAATTGGAAGTAGCCGAGCAGGAAGCAATGGAGCAGTTCGCGATCCGATCGAGAAAATCGATGTGTCACGTTCCTTACTCGATCGCCTGTTTGGTGGTACTACTATTGACGTCAAACCTTCGGGAAATGTCGATTTGACATTTGGATACAATTTCCAGAATGTAAAGAATCCGCAGCTAACAGAACGCCAGCGCAAAGTGGGCAATTTTGACTTTGACATGGATATCCGAATGAGTATCAATGGCAAAGTCGGCGAGAAATTGCGCTTATCAACGAACTATAATACGGGAGCATCCTTTGATTTTGACAATCAGATCAAGATCGAGTATGATGCAGCAGCATTTTCAGAAGATGAAATTGTCAAGAAGATCGAAGCTGGTAATGTTAGTTTACCTCTACGTGGAACATTAATACAAGGAAGTCAGAGCCTTTTTGGTATCAAGACACAATTGCAATTTGGCAAATTATTTGTGACTGGTATTGTATCACAGCAGCGCTCGCAACAACGCAACATTCAGATTCAGAACGGCGCACAAGTGCAGACCTTTAGCGTATTCGCCGATGAATATGACGAAAACAAGCACTTCTTTCTCTCGCATTACAACCGCGATAAATTTGAAGGCAACCTCGGAAATTTGCCGCAGGTCAATAATCTCTTGAAGATAAATAAGCTGGAAGTGTGGGTCACTAATGACCGCAATCAGCCCAATAATACGCGGGATATCATCGCTATCGCCGATATCGGGGAAGGTGAAAGAATCACAAATAGTAATCCTGCACTGGCACCAAATGGTGCTGGAGCGCGTGACATCAATGGCAAATTATTGCCTACCAATGAAGCAAATCCGCTATTTTCCAAACTGAAAGGCTTTCCAGCTTCCAATTCACTCGATAATGTAGTGTCTATCTTGGAAGGACCTGAGTTTCAACTTGTTCAGGCGAGGGATTTTGAAAAATTAAGAGCTAGGTTGCTGAATAGCAGCGAATACTATTTCGATCCCAACTTGGGATTCATTTCCTTGAATTTCAATTTGCGCCCAGATCAAGTATTGGCGGTATCGTATGAATATACATACAATGCTAACGGACCATTTAAAGTGGGTGAAACCACTTCTGATGCTCCCCAGGGTTCAGATACACTCAACGTAGTTGTCACCAAGTTGATTAAGCAGACGGTTCAGCGCGTCGACATTCCTTCATGGGATTTGATGATGAAGAACTTTTATCCAATTGGTGCATACAATGTCAACCAAGAGGATTTCAAATTAGATCTATTCTACCAAGATCCAGGTGGAGGGGAAAAGCGTTTTCTTCCGACTTCTAATCAAGCATCTGTTCCCTTGCTGCGATTGTTCAACTTAGACAATCTCAATCAGAACAACGACCGTCAGCCGGATGGGATTTTTGACTTCGTACCCAATTTCACCATACATCCGCGCAATGGCCGGATGATGTTTCCTGTATTGGAACCATTTGGTTCAGCCTTGAAAGCTAAACTTAACGATCCTGCTGAAGAGGCAAAATACGTATATCAGGTCCTTTATGACTCCACTGTAACCAGAGCGCGAGAATATCCCGAACTCAATCGATATTTGATCAGAGGACAATACAAAACAACCGTTTCTTCCGAGTTCTCCCTCGGCGCTTACTCAGTGCCCGAAGGGTCAGTTCGTGTAACAGCCGGTGGTCAATTATTGAAAGAAGGGCTCGATTTTGAGGTGGATTATAACCTCGGACGGGTGCGTATCCTTAATGATGCCTTGCTCAATGCCGGTTCTCCGATCAACGTTTCATTTGAAGACAATTCATTATTCAGTTTTCAAACCAAAACGGTACTGGGGCTGAGGGCTGATTATGCGGTCAATAAGAATTTCAATGTCGGCGGTACTTTCCTCAAATTATTTGAGAGGCCATTTACCCAAAAAGTCAATGTCGGTGATGACCCGATCAACAATAACATATACGGACTTGATGTCAACTTCACTAAAGATGCACCGTGGCTGACCAGATTGGTAGATGCAATTCCCGGTATTAGCACCAAGGCAGCCTCTTCACTTTCGGTCAATGCGGAGACGGCCATTTTGAAGCCTGGGCACTCCAAAGCAATCAATCAAGGACCTGACAAAGGCGGATCGGTATATATCGACGATTTCGAAGGAAGCGCCGCTACGATAGACCTTAGAGTTCCTGCCAATGCTTGGGTGATTTCGAGCGTTCCGCAAAATGATAAAGACAATAACAATCCCTTATTCCCTGAGGCATCTCTCATCAACAATCAGTTGACAGGAGTCAATCGCGCGCTGCTAAACTGGTATCGTATCGAAACCAATATCAGGAATGACAAAGACGAATTGAATCCTTATACAAGGACAGTCAATCAACAAGAGATATTCCCGACTTTGAGTATTCAGCCGGGCTTGAATACCAACACACAAACATTTGATATCACGTACTATCCCAAATTAAGGGGACCATACAATTTTGACGTGCCTGGAGGTACGCCGTATTCTGAAGGTTTGGATGGCACTGGTGAGTTGATCGATCCACAGTCGCGTTGGGGTGGTATAATGCGACCAATAACGACAACAGATTTTGAGGCGGCCAACGTAGAATATGTAGAATTCTGGATGATGAATCCATTCCTCAAGAGAGGGCCAGATGACCCTTCAGTGACCAAGGATGGCAAGATCATCCTCAATCTAGGTAACATCTCAGAAGACATTCTTCGCGATTCCCGTTTGTTCTTCGAAAACGGTTTGCCGGGCCCTGGCCAAAACAATCAAGTCGATACGACGCAATGGTCAAGGATACCTCGTGTACAGCAGATTGTCAATGCATTTGACAACGATCAAAATAACAGAGAAGCACAAGATATTGGATATGATGGTTTCAATAGTGCGAGCGAGGGCCAGTTCTTCAAGCCATACCTCGATAAGATCAACGCATCTCCGATCCTGCAGACTGTCAAAGATCAGATCAATGCGGACCCTGCCAATGATGACTTCAAATACTACCGCGATAAGGAATACGATGATGCTGATGCAGGGCTATTCGAGCGCTATCGCAAATTTAACAACCCCGAAGGCAACTCAAAAGTAGCTAACCAAAATGATCTCAATTCCGCCACCAATATTCCTGATTCGGAGGATTTGAATAGAGATAATACATTGAGTGAAACAGAGGCTTATTTCCAATACGAAATTCCAATCGAGAATGACGGAACAGGTCAACTGAAATTCAATAATTTCATCACTGATACAGTATCAATCCCAAGCCGCCCCGGCGAAATCTGGTATCGCTTCAAGATTCCTGTAGATCAATTTACCAACGCCGTAGGGGGAATCCAGGATTTCCGTACGATTCGCTTTGTAAGGATGTTTTTCAACGGATTCGATGACGAAGTAACCTTCCGTTTTGCCCGTTTTGATTTAGTGCGCAATCAATGGCGTCGCTATCGTCGTGCTGACTTGTCCAATGAGCCACAATTGCCAGTATTGCCGAGCAATAACCTCAGTTTTGATGTCAACGCCGTTAGCATAGAGCAGAACTCACAGAGACAACCATTCAAATATGTATTGCCAAAAGGCATCACACGCGAGAAGTTTGTAGGTGCATTTCAAGATGTATTCCAAAATGAGCAATCACTTTCACTTGATTTTACGGGCCTAGGCGACGGACAGGCATTGGGAATTTACAAGATTATCAATTTAGATATGCGTGTTTTCGAACGTATGAAAATGTTCGTTCACGCTGAATCTCCAGAAAAATTACCAGCTGGAGAGTTGGCAGTATTTATCAGAATGGGCCAGGATTTCAAGGAGAATTACTACGAGTATGAGATACCGTTGACCATGTCGTCGACCGATAGTATCGATGCAAATAATTACGCCGATGAAGTCTGGAAGGAAGAAAATGCCTTTGATTTCCCGCTCAAGCTACTATCAGACCTCAAGATCAATCGAAATAATGTCGGGACAGCTATCACAACGCTCTACACTGAAATAGATCCCGCGCATCCACTCAATAAAGTTCGAATAATAGGTAATCCAACCTTGGGACTCGTCAAGACCATCCTCATTGGTGTCAAGAATAAGACCAATGATGGATTGCCACATGACGCGGAGATCTGGGTCAATGAGTTACGACTCAACGGATTCGATGAGAGAGGTGGAGTTGCTGCTTTGGCTCGCGTAAGCCTCCAATTGGCCGATTTTGGCAATGTGGCTGCGTCAGCTAATTATAGTTCCGTCGGATTTGGTGCCTTGGACCAAAAAGTTGCGCAAAGATCCAGAGAAGAAGTCATTGGATATGATGTTTCGACCAATTTTGAATTAGGCAAATTCCTACCGGAAAAATCTGGGATTAAAGTTCCATTCTACGCCCAATACTCCAATGTCACCAAGATACCCGAATACGATCCTTATGACCTTGACCTCAATCTCAAAGAGAAGATCAAGAGGACAATAAATCAGGAGGCAAAGGATTCGATAAGAGATCAGGCTATTGATCAGACCACGATCAAGGGCTTCAATTTCACCAATGTACGCAAAGACAGGACCAAGAATGGCAAGAAGCCAATGCCTTGGGATATCGAAAACCTAAGTGCTACCTATCGTCAAAACGAGAAACTGCGTCAGGATCCTATCATTTCGCGTGATCTCTTGAAGCAGCAGGGAGGAGGGCTAAACTATGCTTATGCAAGACCAGCCAAATATATCACCCCTCTGAAATCTGTCATCAAAAATGACAAATACCTCAAGTTTATAAAGGATTTCAATTTCAACCCCTTGCCCAATAGTTTTACCTGGACCAATGATCTAGATAGGATGCGGCAAGTAAGATCATATCGCTTTTCGACTCCAAATTACGGCACTTCAATTTCCAAGCAATTCACCTGGACCAGAGCATACACATTGATCTGGGATCTGTCGCAAGGGCTCAAATTCAGGTATAATGCCAACAACTTGTCGGTCATTGACGAATTGGATGAAATGGACCGCAATACTGGAGCGGTGATTCCATGGAATAGCGAGCAGAAGCAGGCAGGCAAGGAATATATCTGGGACAACATCAAGCGAGGAGGACGAAATAAGGCTTATACGCAGACCGTCAATCTGACTTGGACTTTGCCATTCAGGCAATTTCCATTCCTTGATTTTGTATCAGGAAATGCCTCATTCAATGCAACCTACGGTTGGTCTGCGGCGGCACTCAATGCAGATTCATTGGGCAATTTTCTCAACAATACCCAGACAAGACAGCTAGGTGGCGAATTGAATTTCGAACGATTATACGCCAAGTCGAAATACCTTGATCGCATTCAAAAAGGTAAAGGTGGAACACCAAGCCGACCTTCCAATGCTCCAAAAGGAACCAATAAACTGCCTGATTCAATCAAATCGGGAGAACAAGTTCCTGCACAAGATGGCAAGGGCGGAACGCCGGCAAGTGATCAGCGCGTTGCAAACAGATCAACTCCACCCGCAGAGAAGAGCATCGCCAATGATGCCACAAAGCCAACTGATGATAAGAGTGCCGATCTGAAAAGCGGTAATCCTGCAAGCGGCAGCGATCCTGCGATCAGTCCAGGTGACAAAAACTCTGCCTTACCCGGAAATGCCAAAAATGCTGCAGGAGGAATTGCGGGTAAATCGGGACCTGGTAGCGGTCCTGGAGCCAAAAGCAAAACTAAAGAGCCTGGAGCTCCTAGCACTGCAGAAATGATTTTCGTGAGACCACTACTGTCTCTACGCAAAGGAAGATTTAATTACACGGAGAACTATGCATCATTTGTGCCTGGTTACTCCCCTCGTACCGACCATTTCGGAGCTAGCCCAAGTTGGGATGCACCAGGTGTTCAGTATATACTTGGATTTCATCCCGATCGCCAGTTCTATCAAAATGGAAGGGACTCTTGGATAAAGGAGACTGTCTATCTGAATCAGGAGCTATTCAAAAATCGCACTCAATCATATGATGGAAGGATCACTTTGGAGCCTTTCAAAGACGTGTTGATTGAGCTTGAGGCCAACAAATCATATACAGATAATCGCACGGAATTCTTCAAGGATACACTCAACGATGGTATCCGTGATATTACCCGCAATTTCCCACGCCAATTAGGATCGATGACCATGTCATACAATGCGATTGGAACTATTTTTGAGCGGAATATCGATACAGTATTCTCAAATTTTGAGCGCAATCGTACGATAATCTCCCAAATGCTTGGGATGGGCACGCACCCTGTCGATGGACCTGAATACACCGAAGGTTATGGTCGGGTGCAACAGGAAGTATTGGTTCCAGCATTCTTAGCTTCTTACTCGGGTAAGAATCCATCAACATTCAATCGCAATATCTTCGGGCAGTTGCCAAAATTGAATTGGAATATCAATTATAAAGGCTTGTCCAAATTGCCATTTTTCAAGGAAATATTCAGTAGCGTAAATATCTCTCACGCATACAAATCGACACTTACCGTCAATTCATATGCGACTAATGACCAGTACAAACCCAATACTGACAACATAAACACAAATACGCAGAATTACTTCTCGCGTTTTGAGATCCCAACGATTGTGATTACTGAGCAATTTTCGCCTTTGATTGGAGTCGATATCAAGACCAAAAATGATCTCAGCCTGAAGGTCGACATCAAGAAGTCAAGAAATCTGGACATGAGTTTCCAAGTCAATCAGCTAAACGAAACAAAGACAACTGAGATCACCCTTGGTGCTGGATACAAGTTCAAAAATGTCAAAATTGGATTCCTACAGCCTAAGAAGAAAAAACCGGTCAAAAAGAAAAAAATAGACCCCGCAGATCCAATTGGGAAGCCAAAAGTTGCACAAGGAAACACGCTCGAATTTATGTTTGATTTCACATTGCGGGACGACATAACAAAAGCACATTTGCTCGATCAAACATCAGATGCTCAGGCATTGAAAGGGGCCAAAACGCTTAGAATCAATCCGCGCTTGGACTACGAGATCAATAAGAATATTACTGTCAGGTTATTTTACGATTACAATTCGACCTATCCTGCGGTTAGTTCATCGTTCCCAATCATCAACCACAATGGTGGTCTTACTTTGCGATTGACTTTGAATTAAGAGTCATTTTGAAACTGATGGTTGGCCATTAATCGAATCATTCAACATAGCTTTGTCAGAAGCCCAAAATATCTCCAATTGGCTAAAGCATAGAGCTTTAGATCTAGGATTCTCATTTGTGGGAATTGCCAGAGCTGAACGCTTGGATGCTGAGGCCAAGAGACTAGAAATATGGCTCAATCAGGGCTATCAAGGCAAGATGGCCTATCTCGAAAATCATTTCGAAAAAAGAGTTGATCCAAGACAACTGGTGCCAGGAGCCAAATCTGTCATCTCATTGGTGTACAATTATTATACGAGCCGTCAACAAGCTGATAGCAATGCTCCGAAGATCTCTCAATATGCATTTGGCAAAGATTATCACCTTGTTGTCAAAGAAAAACTGCAATTGCTATTTGAGGAGATTAAAGAAAAGTCGGGTGATATTACAGGCCGCTGTTTTGTAGACTCAGCTCCTGTCATGGAGCGCGAGTGGGCCAAAAAAGCCGGCAATGGCTGGGTTGGAAAGAACACCTTGATAATTCATCCGAAACAGGGCTCATACTTTTTCCTGGCAGAGATCATTGTCGATCTTGAATTGCAGTACGATGCACCCATGCAAGACTATTGTGGTACCTGCACCCGCTGCATCGATGCCTGTCCTACGGAAGCAATTGCGGCGGAAGGATATGAACTTGACGCTTCCAAATGTATTTCCTATTTGACTATAGAGCTGAAGGATGCAATTCCGACAGAATTCGCTGGCAAAATGGAAAATTGGATGTTTGGCTGCGATATCTGTCAACAAGTATGCCCTTGGAATCGTTTCTCTATTTCACACCTCGAGCCTGGATTTGAGCCAACTGAAATGCTCATGGAAATGGATCTCGATGCATGGACGCAACTCAATGAACTGACTTTTCAGGAGGTTTTTAGAGATTCTGCGGTAAAACGTACTAAATTTAATGGACTCAAGAGAAATATTGATTTCCTGAGTTCCGAAAATGGCCCTTTGGCTACTTGATATGCCCTTTAAACTCGACTACTTGCTTACCAATTTTGGGATTGTCCTTGGAATATTGATCGCAACACTGATTGTAGCCTATGTCTTTACGACAGCTTACAATAAGTTGATCAAAGCATCAACGCAGATACTCCACAACGATCCGACCAATTACAAATTTATCGGGCATTCGCTAACTGCGATGATATATATTGTCGGATTCCTCCTAGCGCTCTCAGAAATCAATGTGCTAAGTAAGGTGACCAAATACCTTCTGGCAGGTGCCGGTATATTGACGGTAGCGATTGGTTTTGCGTCGCAACATGCATTTAGCAATATCATTAGCGGCCTGTTTATAGTAGTTTTCAAGCCATTTAGAGTAAATGACCGATTGAGAATCAAAGAGACGTTGAGTGGCGTGGTTGAAGATATCACCTTGCGACATACGGTGATCCGTGACTTTGAAAATCGTCGTATTATCATTCCAAATTCGATCATTAGCGATGAGGTGATAATCAACTCAGATATTGTCGATGACAATATTTGCAAATTTATCGAATTCAATATTTCCTTTGAATCTGATATCACCTTGGCCAAAAATATCATCAGAGAAGAGATTATTAAGCACCGTTTTTTTATCGATCATCGCAATGTGATGCAAATTGCAGAAGGCATAGAGGAAGTGCCTGTGCGAGTACTTGAAATTGGCGAATATTTCGTCAAGATAAGAGGATGGGCCTGGGCTTCAGATTCAGGCAAGGGATTTGAAATGGCTTGTGACTTATTTGAAAGCATCAAGAAGCGTTTCGACGCTGAAGGGGTGATAATTCCATATCCTTACCGCGTATTGGTCAATCCACAAGACCTTGATCGCAGCAGTATGCATAGAGATAGTAACGCTAGGGAGGACTTTTCCAAACGACAACAATTAGGCGATGTCGAAGCATAAGGCCGTCAAACGCAAGGTGCCCGGATTGCCCCCCGGCTCCCTAGTATTCACAGGTCGGCAGAAAGTCGAAGTTTCTGACGTGGAAATTGTCGTTTTCTCATGTGATGTGCTTTCCAAATATCCGCTCCATGAGCACAAGTATCCAGTACCTAGTCCAGGCACAGTGACTTGGCTCAATGTCAAAGGAGTGCATGATGTCAATCTCATACAGGAAATAGGCAGCAGATATCATATTCACCCGCTAGTTATGGAAGACATCCTCGACATTGGCCAGCGACCCAAACTGGATGAATATGATCAAGGAATTTTCATCTCTTTCTATGCTTTGCAATTCGATGCGATTGAGGTCAAAATTACCAAAGAGCAAATAGGACTTTTCCTGGCGCCGAATTTATTAATTGATTTTCAGGAAGATGCTGATGACCTGTTTGCCTCTATTTATACTAGGCTAGAAGTCCTACATAGCCGAATGCGCAACAAGGGTGCTGACTACCTATTATATGCATTGCTCGACCTTGTCGTAGACCATTACTTTCAGGTCTTGGATGAGGTCGAAGAAGCTATGGAGGCACTTGAAACAGAGATCCTATATTTCAATAAGCCAATTACTCGGTCAAAGATCTATGAATTGCGAAATGAAATTTCGCAAATGAGGAAATTGATTTATCCTTTTCGCGATGTAATGACCAAAATCAATCGGCTAGAGGATGAATGGATAAAAACAGACACTCAGATATATTTGAGAGATCTATACGATCACGTTAACCATGCTGTAGATATAGTCGAGAATTACCGCGATATGATCAATGGCATCAATGATCTCAATACCACCGAGATCAGCTTTAAGACAAACCGAGTCATTCAGGTGCTGACTATTATTTCGACCATTTTCATGCCATTGACAGTCATTGTTGGAATCTATGGGATGAATTTTGAATTCATGCCTGAATTGCATTGGAAATATGGATACGGGTTGATTTGGGGCGTGATGTTTTTTATTTTTGTGTTTATGCTGATATTCTTTCGCAAAAAGAAATGGATTTGATGCAAGGTATATTTCGCAAAATGATAAGCAATTCTCGACATTCATTTAGTGCCCTAATTGGCATTTTAGACCCTTCTATTTTACGTCAAAACACAGTCCTATGCTTTTAGCATTTTGCTTAATTCTTTCCATATTGACGCCATCCGATCCGCCTCGTCAGCTAGTCGATCTGATGCTTATCAACGCCAATATTTATACCGTTGACGAGCGATTTTCAAAAGCCGAGGCATTGGCTATTCACGAGGGAAAGATCGTCGCAGTAGGAACCGCTTTGGAATTACGGAAAACCTATGAGGCAAGCAGGACTATTGATCTCAAGGGCAAGACAGTTATTCCCGGGCTGATCGATGCGCACTGCCATTTCTATGGATATGCAATAGACCTGAGCAAAATCTGGCTTGTAGGGACCAAATCATTTCAAGAGGTGCTTGATACACTAAGTGCTCAGAAAGACCAGAAGTTTGCCAATTGGATATTTGGACGAGGTTGGGACCAAAACGATTGGGAGGTCAAGGAATTTCCTACAAGAGAGGCGCTGGACAAACTATTTCCAAACATACCTGTGATCCTATTGCGAATCGATGGCCATGCCGCCCTGGTCAATCAAATGGCCTTGGATATGGCACAGATAACACCTGAAACGGTGATCTCTGGTGGCGAAATCCTCAAGAAAGACGGCAAACTAACTGGAATATTGATCGACAATGCAGTGGACATGATCAAGACAATGATTCCTCCACCATCCTCGGGCTTGGTTAGGAACTCTCTGATGATGGCACAACGAAATTGTTTTGAAGTCGGTCTCACAAGCGTTGTTGACTGCGGCATTGACGGCTTAGATGTTGAGAGAATCGATTCGATGCAGCAGGCGGGATTGCTCAAGATGCGTATTTCAGCGATGCTCAGCGATCGGCCCGACAATTTTACATTGAATGAAAATCACGGACCATTCAAGACAGAGAGAATGCACGTGATCGGGTTCAAATTTTATGCTGATGGCGCTCTAGGCTCGAGAGGTGCTTGCCTCTTACATCCTTATTCTGACCAAGCTGGTCATAGCGGATTCTTGCTCAAGGATCCTTCCTATTTCAGAAAAACTACAGAGATGCTGAGCAGAAGTGGTCTACAGATGTGTACTCATGCTATTGGCGATTCAGCCAATAGAGTTTGTTTGCAAATTTATAAAGAGGCCCTACCTCCGGCAAATGATCGCAGATGGCGCATCGAACATGCCCAAGTAGTCGATCCCGCAGATTTTCATTTGTTTGGCGACTCGCACATTATCCCATCCGTTCAACCAACGCATGCCACTTCAGACATGTACTGGGCTGCTGATCGACTGGGCAAAAAAAGAATCAAATCAGCCTATGCCTATAAAACGCTGCTAAAGCAAAATGGATGGTTGCCACTGGGAACAGATTTTCCTGTAGAGGACATTGCTCCTTTGAAAACCTTCTATGCCGCAGTTGCACGAAAAGATGCCAAATCCTGGCCAAAAAATGGCTTTTTGCCTGAGCAAAAGCTCAGTAGAGAAGAAGCATTACGCGGAAGCACAATCTGGGCGGCAAAGGGAAGTTTTGAAGAAAATGAAAAAGGAAGTTTAGAGAAAGGCAAGTGGGCGGATCTTGTGATTTTGGATAGAGATATCATGACGGTGTCAGAAGTTGAAATACTCAAAACCAAGGTCTTATGCACGATTATTCAGGGGGAAGTAGTCTTTGGCAAATTGGAAAATTAACGCTGAAAAGAACTGACTTGCTTGATGTCAAGAACTGGAGTCAAGATAATTATGCCTCTGAATTGATAAATAAAGCGCCTTGAGTTGTAAAATGTTGAATTATGACGCTGAAGAAGTTACCTTTGCGAAGTTTTTTCCGCCATTTTAGTCGATGATCGGGGGAAACTTGCTTTGCAGTAGCAAAATACAAATTTCAAAAAAAACAATACATTCAAAGAAGGCAACATGGCTTTAATCAGTGAAATTCGGAAGAAAAGTTGGCTACTACTTGTTATGATCGGTTTGGGTCTTGCAGGTTTTATCATCATGGATATGACATCCAATAGTCAGCGCGCAGGAAGTCAGTTCAAGATGGGAAGTGTCGATGGCAAGAAGATCGAATGGGATGCTTTTCAGCAATTGGAAAATACCCTATACAAGAACTCAACATCAGAAGTGTATGGTCGTAGAGACTATATCTGGAATTTCCTTGTCGATGAGACCATCGTCAAGAATACCTCCGATGAACTTGGACTTGCTGTCAGTAAGCCCGAATTGATGGAATTGCAGTTTGGAAGCAATTTGAGCCCTGTTATTCAACAGCGTTTTGCCAATCAACAAACTGGCCAGGTCGATCGCAATCAACTCAATCAGATCAAACAATCGATTGAAAATGGTTCGATGACAGAAGAGGTTCGTCCTTTCTGGGCATTTCAAGAAAAAGAAATCCTGAAGGATCGTTTGCAAGCCAAGATTACAACCATGGTAAGCAAAGGCCTATACATTCCTACATGGATGGCTGAAATGGAATTGAAAGACCGTCAGGTTTCCGCAGATATCGCTTTTGCTAAAATTCCATACGACAAAGTAGAAGATAAAGCAGTCACAGTTGACGATGCTGACTTCAAAGCTTATATCAAAGAGAATCAAAAGAAATTTGAACAGACAGAAGAAGTACGCAAAATTGAATTTGCTGCTTTCCCTGTAGTAGCAACTTCAGCCGATACTATGGCCTTGTACAAAGAAATGGCTGCACTAATCGAGCCTTTTCGCAATGCAGATAGTGACTCAGCATTTGTCGAAAGTAATGGCGGCAAGTACGACATGGCTTACTACAAAAAAGCTGACTTAGGACTTGCCTTAGGCGATTCAGTAGCAGGACAATCTGTCGGTACTGTCGTCGGACCATTGGTCGATGATGGCAAGATGAGAATCGCTAAGATCACTGGTCGTCAGATCGTACCAGATTCAGTAAGATCACGACATATCCTTGTAAAAGCAACAAATGCAACTGAATTGGACGCCGCTACCAAATTGATAGACAGCTTGAAAGTTGTCATCGAAACCGGCAAAGGTTCCTTTGATTCGCTGGCAATGAAATTTGGCTCTGACGGAACCAAAGACAAATGTGGTGACCTTGGATATGTTGCGCCTGGAGCAATGGTCAAAGAATTTAATGACCTAATCTTCTACAAGGCAAAACCAGGCAAACTCGAAACAGTTGTCACTCAATTCGGAGTGCACTTGGTCGAAGTGACTGGTATTAAAGCCGGCAAAGGAGAAATGGGCTATCAATTAGGTCAACTCTCCGAGACCATAGCTCCTAGTGAAGAAACTCAAAACAAGATCCTATCTGAAATCCAACAGATCCTAACAAATAATCCTTCTATTGAAGCATTCAAAAAGGCGATGTCCAAGAATG
>JBDSUZ010000135.1:0-1549 GCA_039927395.1 Saprospiraceae bacterium
TGTATTTCACTCCGAAAAGTGTGATTGCGGTAAGCAATTGCAATTGTCGATGGACTATCTAACCAATAGAAATGGTGTACTGATCTATTTGCGACAGGAAGGAAGAGGCATTGGCTTGATCAATAAACTGAAAGCTTATGAACTGCAAGATCAAGGGATGAATACGATAGAAGCAAATTTGCATCTTGGCCTCGAAGCTGATGATCGCAGATATGATCTAGCGGTTCAAATTTTGATAGATTTGGGTATTCATCAGCTTTGGTTGCTCACCAATAATCCTGCAAAAATTCGCGCTATTGATGAAAGTGGACTTGAATTGCTAGGTCGTATCCCGGTGCTATCAGTGCCCACGATCGACAATGCTCTGTATCTCAAAGTCAAACAAGACCAGATGGGTCATATCTTGAATCTGCACCAATGAGTAGTATCGAACCCTCAGCAGCGGTTTTAGCCTTTGAACGACTCTTGCAAATCATGGATGACTTGCGCAGCAAATGTCCATGGGATAAGAAACAGACCTGGGACTCACTGCGAATTCTCACTTTGGAAGAAACCTATGAACTTGCAGATGCGATCTTGCTCAAGGACAGCGAAGGTATCAAGGAAGAAGTTGGCGATCTGATGCTGCACTTGGTATTTTATGCCAAAATAGCTTCCGAGCAAAATGCCTGGGACATTGCAGCAGCATTAAATGCCGTGTGCGATAAGTTGATTCATAGGCATCCACATATTTATGGGGACGTGATCGCTGAAGATGAGGAAACGGTCAAACGAAATTGGGAATCACTTAAATTGAAAGAAGGCAAGAAATCTGTGTTGAGTGGAGTGCCAAAGTCTATGCCGGCGATGGTCAAAGCTTATCGTATTCAAGAGAAAGCAAAACAAGTTGGATTTGAATGGGAAAGCATAGAGCAAGTTTGGGATAAAGTGGAGGAAGAATTGGCGGAAATGAAAGAGGCTATTGCTGAATCAGATCAAGCACATATTGAAGAGGAATTTGGCGACTTGATGTTTTCGCTCGTCAATTATGCCCGGTATCTCGGAATTGATCCTGAAGCGGCCTTGGAGAAGGTAAATCTAAAGTTTAAGAAACGATTTGAACATATTGAGAGTCAGGCTACTAAGCCTTTGGCTGAAATGAGTTTGGCTGAAATGGATCTCTTGTGGAATGAAGCAAAGAGCCTCTAATATCAGTTCTTGATCATCCTACTTTTAAACAGATATCGGTTGCGGTCAGCTGGTCCCGGGTTAGCGATGTAGTACAAGTATCCATCTCTGATCTTGTAATTCTTGATACCATCGTGGATATTCTTGACCTCAAATCTGGCGAGTTCTTGTCCCGTATGCAGGTCCCATTCGATGGCCCCAAAATACCCTTGTTTGTTCTCTGATTTCAAGAACACCCTTTTGCTCAGATCATCCACTATGATCATGGGATGCAGTCTGTTTCCTGCAGGAATATCAACTGATTTTGGTTCTCCCATCTGCTTGTTCCAGGCAAACGGAATGAGCTGTGACTGAATGGGATCAAAGATAAATATTGAATCAG
>JBDSUZ010000136.1:0-12614 GCA_039927395.1 Saprospiraceae bacterium
CCTCCTTGGCTGGTCTCGTGATCGATTTGAAATTTCTGATATATAAATACAGTGAATAAAGACAGTAAAAAAGAAGAAAAAGTAGCAATTGCGACTCCAATCCCATTTCAGTAAACGCATGAACGGAGGTATCGCCAAGTACTCCTGATCTGGTTAGAAATGTCGAGTAGACTACGAGGCAAAAGCTTAATAGATAGAATCCAAAGACAGCTCTGATGGAATGCCCGGTCGCAGATGCTATCAGATTAGTATGTATGCCTGCTAGCAAAATAAGCCAGGGAACCAATGACATGTTTTCAACTGGATCCCATGCCCAATAGCCACCAAAACTCAAAGCTTCGTATGCCCATGCGCCTCCCATCAATATTCCTGTTCCCAGTATTGCAGCAGAAAACAATGCCCATGGCATTACATTCTTGAGCCAATCGCTGTAATCTTTGCGCTGTAGAGCGGCAACTGCGTATGCAAATGGCATAGTAACGCTTGCAAAGCCAAGGAAAAGGGTAGGAGGATGGATCGTCATCCAATAGTTTTGAAGCAATGGATTCAAACCATTTCCCTTCAATAGCGACACATAATCAGCCTTGGCAAATATCGGCGCGTCCATGATATCACGCACTAGGAGAAATGGACTGCTACCAAATTTGATATCGGTGAATGGTAGATAAACGCCGAGAATCATCGAATACAAGAATACCTGAATCAATACAAGGGTTCCCAATACACCCGATTCCCATTTTCCAGAAAAGCGCACGGCCACTAGGCCTAATATTGTGTGCCAAAACATCCAAAGCAGGAATGAGCCCTCTTGTCCTTCCCAAAATGCTGCAGCGACATATTTCATCGGCAGTTGATCCGACACGTGCAGTCGGACGTATTCGTACTCGTAAAACTGATTGGTCATCATCACAAATATTGTGGAGATGATCACAAAGACTGAAATCGACTGCAAGTAGAATGCCCACCTGCCCAATTTCAACCAAGAGTCAGACTGCGGATTATTCCTATTTTTTTGCGCTATTTGGTAGCAAATAAAGGAAAATAGAGAGGCGATGAAACCAATGACGATGGCCAAATGTCCCAATTGGCCGGCGAGCAAATGTTCACCGATATATTTAATAGAGCTCATAGTTGATCAGGAGAAAATGGAAAAATGGCCTAAGTTCCTTTTTTGGATTGTACGTAAATCTCTTCGTCCTTATATTTGGAGGGGCATTTCATCAGCATATCACTGGCAACAAAATCAGAACCTGACATTTGACCAGTAAGCACCAATTGCTCTGACAATTCAAAGTCCTGCGGCTTGGCAGCATGTAAAATTACTTTACGCTCAACACCTTCGGCATCCTTCATAAAGAAAGAAAAGTAATTGGGATCCTTCTGCGGCTCGTATACAAGCTCCTTGTCTTTGGACAATTGTCCTACAACTTTTACCTTGAAACTAGATTTCTCTGCTTCTTTGAAATTGGAATAGGTGCTCATATCGCGTGAAGCTGAAATGAGAATTCCAATGGCCACTATAATCAGGGTAAGTCCTACCCAATGTATTTTTTTCATACGTGAAATCGAAGATTTATCGTTGTTCTAACTGAAGCAACAGCAGACTCTGTCGATTTAAGTGCAAAGTTAAGGATAAGGAAGAGATAACCGCCCTTTCAACTTCATTTTACACCAAAATGACCTACTTTATCAATTGAACGTAAATATCGTGATCATGGTTTGGATTTGGATGACTTTGATTTTAGTTTCTTGTATGCACGTTGATCAAGTTGATACGTCCAATTTGAGCTTGCCGGTCGTTGAATTATTCACCTCCGAAGGATGTTCAAGTTGTCCTCCGGCTGACCTTGTATTGAAGGAACTTGTAGAAAATAAGTCTGCTATTTGCCTTTCATTTCATGTGGACTATTGGGATCGCTTAGGCTGGAAGGATCCATTTAGTCAAGCTGCATTCTCTGAGAGACAGCGTGAGTATTCCACTCATTTCAAGGAATCTTCGGTATACACGCCTCAGATGATCGTCAATGGGCAGAATGTATTTGTTGGCTCCAACCGAAATGCCTTAAAAAGCGCGCTTGCCGCTAAATACAAGGATGCGCCAGTACTACTTGAAGGAATCAAACTCAGCAAAATTGGCAAGATTACCAAGATTGAAGTTCCAGTACCCTTATCTTATGAAGGACAGAATCTTTGCCTTGCGACTTGTATTGCAAGCGCTAGTACTTCAGTGAAGCGCGGCGAGAACAATGGTAAATTGCTCAAGCATGTACAGATTGTGAGTGACCTTCAGATCCTCAAGATTGGGAATGAGGAGAAATATACCTTTGAAAGTATGCCTTCTGATCCTGCTTCCAATTGGGTTGTTTTCATCCAAAATGCTGGAAGTATGCATATTGTTGCTGCTAATTTTGTGGCAGGCAGCAACAACTAATTGCGCTATCTATTCTTGCGTAATAAATGGGAAATATCGCCCAATTAGGGCCTCCTTTTCTCCTTTGAGTCTGATATATTCTTGATCGAATTTAGCACGATCACATGCCAGCAATAGAAGATTATCGGCACTGATGGCTTCAAGGTCATGAGCAATAATCGAGCTAAGAGGCGCGAAAATTAGATAGGCCCAAAATAGCATCCAATTGCCTGATAATAAGGCCAATAAATAAGCTTGAGCCTTGAAGAAAATTGGGTAGATGAATAATCCTCCTGCGAAATAAAATGTGCTGTTATATCCAATGTACGGATCAATTTTCTTTACAATTTGCCGCAGCAAGAAGGTCGGAACTGCATATTGAATTTGACCAATTATTATCAGGAGATTTCGCAATAGAGGCGGTAAGTTTTGACCAATTCCCTTTGATTTCAAATTGTAAGGATTTAGTAGAAATTGACTGAATTTATGTTTCCGAACTTCTGATTTCCATTCAAGCCATTCAGCCTCGAATTTTGAAAACGCTTCTGGGTCATTCTCCTTGATAGCCAAGATCTGATTTCTCCAATTGATGGCTTTTTCAAAACTATTTGCCTCATAAAATATCGCCTCGCCCAATTGACTTTGAATGAGACCACCAATGGCAATTTCGTCCATTTCATTCATGAAACTGAAGCTATGGGCAAACAGTGCGTGTTCAATATCCTCTGTCAGCTGATGGACAGTTTCCTGTTGATCATCATGATACCTGTGTCGATAATCTGACACCTTCAATATGGGCGCCGCCGAGACCACAATCCCTTTGCGAAATTGCGCAGGTGATTGATAGGAGATCCCAACCGGCAATATTGTTATGTCAGGTGACCAATTTGTCTGAGCCGCCGTCCACAAGGCAATTCTGGCCGTGCCTGTCTTAACATCGCGCAATTGTCGATTCATATACGAACTCCCCTCAGGAGCTACATATAGATTTCCCTTTGCCTTGAGATGGTCGATACTCTCTTGAAATGCCTGTTCATTGTTGATCAGTTTACCTGGCGAATCTTGTGGGCGTTCTATCTTGATCGTATAGAATAACTTGAAGAAGCGGGAAAGCAAGGGATTTGCAAACAGCCCAGCATTTCCCAAAAACTTCACTTTCAATTGGGAAAATGCAATAGGATGGAATACATCCATCATCGTATTGGGATGATTGCCAACAAAGATTGTGGGAGCTGAAGTACTAATCCTTGCTCTGTGAAGCAAGCAATATGGTTTGTAATAAATGATCAGACCAAGTCGCACCATCCTGCGGAGGATGGAGTAAATGAGGGACATGACTGGATTCATGGATGCAAAATAGAGAAGAGATCCAAATGAATCCCAGTTTTGAAGTACAATCTTCCAAGCTTACTTTATTCTTGCGTCAATATTTGTCTTTTATCTATCTTGACCCCAGTTATGGTTCAAATATTGTATACCTCAAGTCTGAAATGAATCCACACTTTTCTTCCCCGATGCTAAGGCTAATTTTTATACTTTTTTTACTAGCGAAGTTCACAAGTACCCAAGCGCAAGTGATTGACCAGCAAGTGGATAGTTCTGGTTTGAAGGGAGAAGGGATATCTTCATTCATACAGCGATATGTCAATTTGCGCATAAGTGGATACTTGCAGCCACAATTTCAATTTGCTTCAGCCAAAGGTAGTCCCTCATTTAGTGGAGGAAATTTCGCTCCTGAAGTTGACAATCGATTTATGATCCGAAGAGGTCGTTTTCGTTTGGATTATTTTAGGACCAACGCCGCAAATATGCCGTCTTTGTTTTTTGGCTTTCAATTTGATGGGACGGAGCGCGGCGTAAATATTCGCGATTTCTATGGCAAAGTCTTTGAAAATAAATGGAACCTGTTTTCGATAACCACAGGCATGTTTCCAAGGCCATTTGGAAATGAAATTTTGCTCTCATCAAATGCCAGAGAAACACCTGAAAGGGGAAGGATGTCACAATTGTTGATGAATACTGAAAGGGATCTTGGCGTCATGTTGAGCTTCGAGCCACAAAATAAGCTGCACAAATTGGCTTGGCTTAAGATGGATTTGGGAGTATTCAATGGGCCGGGATTGCCAGCTGTGGCTGACATTGACAGGCACAAAGACCTTATCGGACGAATCTCAACGAAGGGTTTCAATCTCGACAAATCGAAGCGTTGGCTTATAAAGGGAGGAGCAAGCGGATACCTTGGAGGTTTGGTGCAAAACAGTAGATTCGTTTATGAAGCCAAGGCGAGTAATGGCGAATATTCCATGGTGGCAGACTCATCGCAGTCTAATGTGCAGGGCCTCGCAAACCGAACGTATGGAGGTGCTGATGTACAATTGTTGCGCAAATGCAAGGCAGGAAATACAGAGATTCGTGCAGAATTTATCCTTGGAACTCAACCAGCGACGGCGACCTCCTCTCAAAGTCCCTTTGCTGTTCCGAAGGATGCCAATGGGCAGTTTCTTCCTACCTATATCAGATCCTTCAATGGAGCCTATTTCTATTTCATTCAGAACATTTTCAATGCCCATCATCAGATCGTTGTCAAATACGATTGGTACGATCCAAATTCAGTTGTCAGCGGAAAGGAGGTACGTGCAGACAAAGGCTTTACAGCCGCTGATATCAAATTCAACACCTTAGGATTTGGCTATATCTGGTATTTGTCAGACAATTTCAAACTCGTATTGTACTATGATTGGGTTCAAAATGAACATAGTGGCATCACAGGTTTTGAGGGAGATGCTAACGACAATATTTTTACGGCTAGAGTCCAATATAAATTCTGATATCGAGGGCTGCAGTATTTATTTATATTAAATAAAATAAATATATGTACTTTTGCCTTTATCATTAATTTGCTATAGTTTATGGAAACAGGCGCCATCGTTTCCTTTCAGGATGTCGATATTTATCAGGCTCAGTATCTGATCTTGCACGATGTCAATTTAACCTTGCATCCCAGTGAATTCTGTTACCTAATCGGTAAGACAGGAAGCGGCAAATCCAGTCTCTTGAAGACTATGTACGGTGCATTGCCACTTTACAAAGGTTCGGCTATGGTCGCTGGTTACGATCTTGGAAAACTCAATCGCAAGCAAATCCCGCTTATGCGTCGGGAATTGGGCATGGTGTTTCAGGATTTCAACCTGCTATACGATCGGAATGTTGAAGATAATCTGGGCTTCGTCCTCAAAGCAACTGGTTGGAAGGAAAGCTCTGATATCAAACGCCGCATTGAAGAAGTGCTCGATAGCGTTGGATTGAAGTACATCATTCACAAGATGCCGCACGAATTGTCGGGCGGTGAACAGCAGCGCGTGGCGATCGCTCGTGCTTTATTGAACACTCCCCAACTCATCATCGCTGATGAACCTACTGGTAATCTTGACCCAGAGACATCTGATGAGATCATGACGCTGCTCCGCAATATCTGTATCGACAACAAAACGCCTGTCCTGGTAGCTACACATGACTATCGCCTTATCGAGAAATTCCCGGGTAGGGTAGTTCGCTGCTCGCAGGGGCAGGTCAATGAATTTCCGGTGTAGTTTTAAAAGTCGCTTCGCGACGATGATTTGATGATCCGATGATTTGATTAGGGTCGCTTCGCTCTGTTTAGTTGTTTAGTCGTTTAGCTGTTTAGCCGAAGCAATCGATATTCCAGCACCCAACACCCAACACCAATTCTTGGGAGTCGCTTCGCGACGATGATTTGACGATCCGCTGATTTGATGATCCGATCTTAGAGACGCAATGACTTGTGTCTACGTGCAATTGGATTTTGATTGTAGCACCGATTTGCACAAGCCGAACCAAGCGAGTATTTTCCAGAACCCAGTACCAAAATTTCCCACACCTTATACCCCAAACCAATGTTAGATAGTCGCTTCGCGACGATGACTTGATGATCCGATGATTTGATGATTTCTGACTCCGCAGGAGTCAAATGTAGGTAGTAAAAGAGGCGTAAATATTTCTTCGACCCCAGAGGGGTCGCATGTGGAAAATGCCTCTACCGATTCAAAATATCGCATTGAAAATGCGGGGGATAATCCCTTGCGGTTGTCCCTGTTCGAACGAATATTCGCCTCCCGATTCTATTGATCCTTATTACTTTTTTGTCCAAGCCACAAAAAAGTAACAAAAAAAGGCGTCATCGATCCGGCTACCCAAATCTTAACGCCAATTTGGTGCGCACAATCGCTACGTCTGGAAAACTCCTCCCTTCGGTCGTCAGACAGTTCCAGCCGCTTAACGCGATTTAGCGGCAAATTGGCTAGTTCGACTAATGCCTGCGAGCATTACAATTCTAAATAGAGAATGCTGGCGTCCTTCTTGCTCGGCCAAGATGGTAGCTCTGTGATCTTGAAATGTACACTTTGAAGGACCTGAAAGACCTGAATGACATTTGCGGATTTGTATTGAATGATTTTTTCTTTTCCAACATTTAACGCAAAAAGCCCAACGCAGCTTTTGATTTTGGCTGTTCTCCTAGGCCTTAGGTCTATGCCATAAACCAATTTTCCTCGCACCAACTTCTTGTAAGTCGCTTTGCTCTGTATTGAAAACTGCACTTTTAATAAATTTTCAGACATTTAACCAAAGTACTCCCCAATTATCTTATTCCATGAATCCTACATTTTTTCCTGATTCTTCAGCCTTTCGACAGTGGCTTGAGCTGAACCATAAGACCGAAACCGAACTAATTGTTGGATTTTACAAAGTTGGAACTGGCAAACCAAGTATGACATGGTCGCAATCGGTGGATGAAGCCCTATGCTTTGGTTGGATCGATGCTGTTCGTAAAAGTATAGATAAGGAGCGCTACCAAATACGCTTTACTCAAAGAAAGCCTAGTAGTATTTGGAGTGCCGTGAATATCCAAAAAATGGAGGACCTGATCAGCAAAGGCTTGATGCAAGAAGCTGGGTTGGCCATTTTTCAACATCGAAAGGAGCACCTATCAAAAGTCTATTCGTTCGAGAATGAAGAGATGACATTTAGTCCAGAAATGGAAAAGCAGTTCAAAGAAAATGAAAAGGCATGGGCCTATTTCCAGGACCTGGCTCCAGGGTATCGCAAGACTTCCTCTCATTGGGTAATGAGTGCAAAGCAAGAGGCTACCAGGATCAAACGACTCAGCCAACTGATCTTAGAGAGTGAAGCAGGTACCAATCAGTGGAAGGACAGTAAGTATAGTAAGAAGTAGTAGTGGAGGTGTTTGCTTATAAATATATCGTGACAAACGCACACATTGAAAAGATACATGTAGACACAAAAGATCTTATGCGCGTGCTACAAACGAATATCATCATGAGTAATCAAATGATGATCAGATACGAGGTTGAGACAATGGCCTGCCTTGACTCGCTCGATGCCAATTACATCAGGAATCGTGATTAGGAATGTCGCGGCGCTCTTCTTTGTTCATTTAATGATTTGATGATTTGATGAGTTGAAAAAGTCGCTCCGATTAGTTGCTTAGTCGTTTAGTTGTTTAGTCAAATCGATTGTCAGGCAGCACCATCTGCATGATGAGATGACTTCGTCTGTGGTTTCAAACCCTGACGAAGTTGCAAATATTAGCCTGACGAGGCGCTGCTTACTCGAAGGAAGGGATCGACTTACAGAGATGTTAATTTCCAAAGCGGATGTCGTAAGGGAAGGTCGCGACCTTCCCTTCTTCGTGTCACGAGAATGCTCATTCAGAATGGTTGTAACCACGCAATGCTATGCGTGGTCGTTTATATGTATGCCGAGTAAGGAGTAACGAAAATCCATCGCATTACGCCAAAAAACCATTGAGATTTGACCTCTTTGAAGGACCTCTAGGATCAGAAGGACATTTGATGATTCTGCTAGCAGAAACATGCCATAATCCTCGGGCTTCCCAGAACCTAGCACCAAGTACTCGGCACCCCGATAAGCTTTTTGGCCCCATCCAGCTTAATGGTGTAGCTTTAGAAAAATCAAAAACTTTGGCACATGAAAAAGTCGAATTCAAATAATGTTATTCTATTTCCCATTGCCTTCATTGTCCTTGCTGTCTTATTGTCCTCATGCGCACATACCGCGCCGATTCAGGCGTGCTTGGTAGATGCCCCATATGGATTTTGGTCAGGACTGTGGCATGGATGTATCGCACCGATCAGCTTTGTTGCTAGCCTTTTTAAAGATAGTATCTCTGTATATGGAGTCAACAACAATGGAGGCTGGTATGATTTCGGCTTTGTGCTAGGATCAGGTATTTTATTTGGGGGCGGATCGAGGGCGATGAAGTGATTGGTAGATCATCCATCGCTTGCTGTTTTATGCTTGGTCTTTGATGCACTTTGCCTGTTTCCATAGGCAATTAGCCATGTATTTGATCTAACAAGAGTACAAGTTGATTTCTTTATTTGAAATTTCCAAAATGATTCTCGTCTCCCTGTCCTTTAGTTCATTTAGGGTAAATGAGCCAAACATCAAGAAATGGTGCTAGCGAGTAATTCATATTGAGCAAACTTTAACTTTGTTTTAATGGTTCCACTCCAAAGGGAATGGGATGAATGATCTATTTTGCATCTGTGCAAAATGCGCATCCAATTACATTCTTTATGCAGGTACGATTGCTGATTATTATATACTTAACTGTCAATTCGTGCTATGCTCAGGAAAAGGATTCTCTTCCACAGACTTCGCAACTGAAGCTTCAATCACCTGGATTCACGATGAGCAATTTAAATGAAGAATACGATCCGTATTTCATTCAGTTGCTACAGATCCATGACAAATATGTACCAAAGGTCATCACTAGGAATATTTTGCAGGACAGGAATGGAGATATTTGGCTTGCCACTTTTGAAGGCCTAATTAGGTATTCAAATGGAATTTTTACCAATATTACTGTTGAAAAGCATCTCCGGAAATTTCGCTTCTTTTCCATTTTTGAAGACTCTAAAGGCATACTTTGGTTTGGAACCATTGGAGCCGGTGTGTACCGCTTTGATGGTCGCAAATTTGACAATATTACTAGTAAAGAAGAATTGATCAACGATCGGGTGATGAGCATTGTCGAGGCCCAAAATGGTGACCTATGGTTTGGAACCAATGAAGGTATTAGTAGATATGATGGTGCATCTTTTGTGAGCTTTACCATCGATGACGGGCTTAGTAATAATTCGATCAACTCAATGATCGTAGATGAAAGTGGCAAGATCTGGGTTGCTACTAGCGATGGCATATCCGTCTATGACGGTGCCCGATTCAATGGCTTCTACAATGCTCAGGGTAATTCATTTGGCAATACTCGATGCCTAATGCTAGATCAAAATCATAAAATGTGGATTGGAGGAGAGCAAGGATTGTCCGTATACGATGGAATTTCGTTGCTGTCGGGTGAAGCTATTTTTGTGGGGAAAAGTTGGAATACATCAATTTCAACCAAGTTTGTAGGTTGTATTTCAAAGGATCGCGAGGGAAACCTTTGGATCTCAGTGGGAGAGCCCCATGGAATGACTGCTTACAAGTATGATGGCAGTACTCTCAAATCATTTATTGAGAAGGAAGGTCGAAACAATTACTATTCTAAAACTTTCAGCGAATTGCAGAATGATGGATCAAATGCAAATCAAGTATTCAGTATTTACGAAGATAAAAATGGCAATATTTGGTTCGGCACTTTTGCCGGAATAAGCCGATTTGATGGGAGCAATTTTGTGGATTTTAAGGAGTGAAGTAGTCATATTGACAAATTCTGAGGTGCTGATCTGCAAGCATTTTATTTCCAATTTCCTTATCTACCATCTTCATTTTTCAGGCTTCTTTCATAACTTCGAAGCATGATTTGCAATAACCTGCTTCCTTTCAAAATGGCATTCTGCCTCCTCTCAGTCTTATTTTGCCAGCAACTGAGCGCTCAGGATACCACATTTCTCAAGACCTTCAAATACGGTTCTTCGTCCCGCAGCGGAGTTTTTCAGTTTCCTGATATCAATCCAGATAGCTTAGAGCGAATCATACTTGCCTACAATATGCGCTGCCTCAATGGCGCTGCCGGTGGTTGCGGCGAATGGGATTATAGTTGCAATACTTATGTGACTGATTCAACAAGACTTGATTCCACACCAGCTTCTCAAAAATGATTTGTGATAGAAAACCTCGATTTTGATGTCTTGTCATTTCGCGACCAGCAGGTAAATGATTATGTTCAAAAATCTTCTGCTCAATTTGATTTTAGCAATGTCAGCGGTCTGTTCAATGCAGGTCTAAATCCTACAGACAAAACATGGCCCGACAAAGGAAGTATTTCATACAAGGTATTGAGTAAAGAAATGTTGCTACAAAAGGGCTATTTACCTGGACCTTTGCAGCAGATGCAGTTTTCGCTCCAGTTGCCTAGTCCCGGTAGGATAGAGGTCTACTTAGACACAACTGCCGAAACTGATTTCCCATTAGCACTTATTAGGCGCAGTTGGACATTCGTTGGCTACCTTGAAATGAATGGCCCAGAGGGCATTGCTACGCTCTCATTTCTCAAGCCATATTATTGGTCAGGAACTAAAGACCTTATAGCGCGTATTTATTTCCAAAATGCCACTGGTAATGATTTTGCAATTGGAACTGAAAGCACTTTCGCGACAAATCAGGATTTTTCGATGATGGATGGTCATGTATTGCAAACTGCCAATAATTGCTCCGTCAGAGTTCCGAAGGTTGCATTCGAGTCGATTGACCAGGAGATTAGCATTGGCTTCTGGGCCTTTGGCGCTGATACTTCGGCCAATGTCCATACTTATTTTGCCAATGGCGCTGACGCATCAGGCTCGCGCAATATCAATATACATTTGCCTTGGGAAAACAATGAAATCTACTGGGATTGTGGAGGATCTAATGGATCATTCGATCGCATAAATGTCACAGCTCAACCTGCCGACTGCTATGGTCGTTGGAATTATTGGATGTTTACAAAAGATGCTTCCAAAGGCATCATGGAGATATTTCTCAATGGAAATAAGGTGCAGTCAGGCACTGGTAAGACTCAGCCAATCCACCTTGAATCGCTTCAGTTCCTTAGTGCTCCTGAATCTGCCACCGGTTGGTTTGGAATGGTGGATGAGATTACTATTTGGTCCAAACGCCTTACGGAGGCTCAGGTTGATAGTGCAATGCTCTATAGTCCATTAGAGCAGTCAGCACTGGATGAGTCTCTGGAGGCTTATTATGATATGAATACGCCTAGCGCAGTTGAGATAAAGGATCTTAGTCCGAAATTGAACCATGCTAAACTAAGCGGAATTGCACAATATTTGTCACATCAGAAAGCTGGCGCTGCCTATTCATATAACAGTGAAAATATGGCAATTTCAATGTCTCCAGTCATTTTTGATGCTGATCGCACCGAAATAAGTCGCACTGATATTTTCGATACTTTTCCCCAAGCTGCAGCACTGCTAAAGGAATACGAAAAGCTAGATGCCAGTACTATTTCCTTAAAGTCTCAAGTGCCGGTTTTTCTTCCAGCATACAGCACAACCAAAACCGCAAATGGGGAAATTCTTAGCAAGATTTGGCAGGCATCGACTGATACTATTCACAATAGCATTATCAATTATTTGCGCACCAGTCCTTCCAAATTTCAACTTTTGTCCTTCGTCACTCCTTACGGAAATGGTCTTAATCTCGGCGCCCAAGGGCGTACTTGGTATTTTGATATGACCGAATATGCTCCGGTTTTGAGAGGCAATAAATTTCTTTCAATGGAAGATGGAGGTCAAAATCAAGAAGAAATGGACCTGACATTTTACTACATCAAAGGCAGACCAGCTCGTAAAGTGCTTGATATTACAAATGTATATCGACCGGGCCGCGGATATATTCAGGACATTATTATTGAAAAGGTTTTTCCTGTTAAATCTGTTCAATTACCTCAAGCTGATCAATACGTTTTGCGCGCAGAAATCACCGGACACGGACAGGACGGCGAGTTCATACCTCGCATGCATCAGATATCACTTAACGGTGGCACTAAATTGGAAAATTTCGAAGTTTGGAAGGCATGCGGCGCGATACCGGTCTACCCCCAAGGCGGCACATGGATATTTGATCGTGCCGGTTGGTGTCCTGGCGATCCCTCCGATGTGCATCATTTTGACATCACTCAGCAAGTTTCACAAATGGAACA
>JBDSUZ010000137.1:0-2036 GCA_039927395.1 Saprospiraceae bacterium
ATCACCGTCATCATCGTTTTTGTGCGAGAAGCGGCCATCGGCTTTGCGTTTAAGGATATACACTTCGTTATGGGACCATTCTATCGCAATCATGTAGCTTATGCTTCTATCATAGCTTTGTTTCTTCCATTTGTATATCAAAAATCGATTGATCCAAGCATTTCAAAAGCCAAGAGAAATTTCCTGAAAATCTGTCTTGTATTCCTTTTGATTGCCTTGTTCTTTTCATTCACCAGAGCAGCTATTTTGGCAGTAGTAGCGGCTATTGGATTTATTTGGGTGATCAGGCTCAAGATGGTGCGTTATATGGTATTCAGTGTGAGCATAGCAATTTTGCTTGGTGTTGCTTATCTAGCCAAGGACAATAGATATCTGGAATTTGCTCCAAATTTTGACACAACTATAATGCAGGATCAGTTTGGAAACCTGATTAATGCTACCTATCAGCTCGAAGATATTAGCACCATGGAGCGAGTGTATCGATGGGTAGCGGGTTTCAACATGATTGCGGATTATCCTTGGTTCGGTGTTGGGCCAGGCAATTTTTACAATGCCTATCAATCCTATACTATTACCAGTTTTAAGACTTATGTGTCCAACAACCCAGAGCATTCAGGCATTCATAGTTATTATCTAATGACAACTGTGGAGCAAGGCATCATTGGAGGAGTGCTCTACTTGCTTTTTGTTTTTGCCGTTTTCCTTTATGGCGAAAGGGTGTTTCATCGTCTTGAAAGCAAGGAGCAGAAGAATGAACTGCTGGCTTATTTGCTATGTTTTTTCATCATTTGCATCCTTCAGATCATAAATGACCTTATAGAAACCGACAAGGTCGGGCCCTTCTTTTGGCTTAGCGTGGCGATGATTGTGCGTGCTGGGCTGAGTTCTGCAAAGCAAATCAATACGAATACTGACCCTAAGATCGAAGTACAAGAATGATATGTTGGGACACTATATATTAGGTCCCAACATATCCACTTTAGAATTATGCTTCTGTATCATCGGAATCATCCGATGCAGAAGAGGCAGCGCTGCTACTAGAACCCGCTCCTTTGAGTATCATTTTTTCCTTGATTTTTGCTTCTATTTCAGCAGCCATCTCCGGATTATCTTCAATAAATAGTTTTGCGCCATCTCTTCCCTGAGCTATTTTGGTGCCGTTGTAGCTAAACCAAGAGCCGCTTTTTTGTACGACTTCCAGATCAACACCAAGGTCAACCATCTCGCCGCTTTTTGAAATACCATGCCCAAACATGATATCAAAGGTTGCTATTCGGAAGGGAGGAGCCAACTTGTTTTTTACGACTTTAACTTTCACTTGGTTACCTACCACGTTACCTTCTTTGTCCTTAAGTGCAGAACCAGCTCTACGAATATCTAGACGCATAGTAGCGTAGAATTTGAGTGCGTTACCACCGGTTGTAGTTTCAGGATTACCGAACATCACACCAATCTTTTCACGTAGCTGATTGATAAATATGCAGCAACACCCGGTTCTACCTATTGTGGCGGTAAGCTTACGAAGAGCTTGCGACATCAAACGTGCCTGCATACCCATCTTGGAATCACCCATTTCACCTTCGATCTCGCTCCTTGGCACCAAGGCTGCTACGGAGTCAATTACGATTACATCGATTGCCCCTGAGCGAATAAGATTTTCAGTAATTTCCAGAGCCTGCTCACCGTTATCTGGTTGAGAGATAAGTAGATTTTCGCAATCTACACCCAAAGATTCAGCATAGCTGCGATCAAATGCATGCTCTGCATCGATGAATGCAGCGATGCCTCCTTTCTTTTGTGACTCCGCGATTGCGTGAATTGCGAGGGTGGTCTTTCCCGATGATTCGGGGCCGTAAATTTCTATGACACGTCCTTTGGGAAATCCACCGACTCCCAGGGCGATATCTAAACCAAGTGAACCTGTAGAAATGACTTCTATGTCCATGACCTTTTGGTCACCTAGTTTCATGATGGTTCCTTTACCATATGTTTTCTCAAGTCGATCAAGGGTTAATTTGAGCGCTTGAAGTTTTGAA
>JBDSUZ010000138.1:0-2681 GCA_039927395.1 Saprospiraceae bacterium
ATACATTTGCCTCAATGTAATTGTTGATAATTCTAGTCTTATAATCAGTATTCAAGATTGTATACTTGATCTGTCCTCCTTTCTGAATAAAATATAACTCAGGAGAGAAAGCAAGGATCGATCCCGCCGGCAAATCCCCCATGATACCAACCATTCCGCCTAGGGCATAATTGTTTTTGTACTTTTCAAAATTGTCTGCTACATTACCTTGTCCAATATTTGAAAACATGGCGCCTCCTCTAATCCCAAACTGGGCTGATGCTGAGGTACTAAGAAATAATACTAGACCGAGGACGAAAAACTTTGTGACTTGTTTCATAATTGCTCCTTTTAAGGGGTTAAAGAAATAATAGTTAATTGTAGTTGAGAGCCAATGACTCAAATAACTATAGGGGCAACTCACTTCCCGGACCTTTAGTTCATAGGAGAAGTATAACCTTTTCCTTACTAAATTCAAAATCAGACATAAAACACTGACTTACAAGACCATTTTATGCCATTTTTTTACGCCTACACTTGACTCTTTCCCAACTTGCCTATAACTTCAAAAGAAAGTCATGGCAAAACTAATCGACAAAACCTCTGCGGATTCCTAAATGGGGATGGCCGCCAGAAGCGGATATATCAATAAAGCCAATGGTCAGTTTAGGCCTAGGCCAAATGCTCCAATGGAATTATCCGAAGCTGCAGAGCATGATTGGACTGCAGGGATCATTGGAAATTCCGATTACAAGAAGATGATCTATCTCCAATTATCAGCCAGGCATACTTATGATCACAACAAGGGTTGGATCAATGCCATAGGCTATAGAGGTGTATTTCCGACAAGCCCTACTTTTGAATTCAACAGGATGAATTCTGATCAATTTGGTGGCCAAATCGAGTGTTGGCTCACAAATGTGCCTCCCAATAAACGCATTGAGTTCAAAGCTCGTATTGGCGGGTATACCGAGGGGATGGCCGAGCTCACTATCGGTTGCAGTCAACCGACTCAAGCACCGCTACAGCCATTCTATTTTGAGCAAGAAGCGATGGACATCATACTAGGCAATGTGATCGAAGTATCCGACCATGCTCCAGGCAATCAGGTACCGGTCACATTCACTGTTATGTATGATACTCCCCAATACGCCACCTGGCAATTTTGGGACATTACATTCAATTTTATTGACTGAGGCTTAGCGCAAGGGAGAAGTTGTTCTTGCCTATCAATGTGGCATACTATTTGGCATGATTCTCTCGACCTTTATGGGGGGATGCCTTGCATTCATTTCTTAAACAGGAAATGACCTCTTGATGAAATCAATTCTATCCGTCCTGTTTTTGTTGTCAATGGGAGTCCAAATCCATGGGCAAACGATTCATAACGTACTATACAAATTAGTGGGCTTCAACGCCAAGGATACTTCCTTTGTCAAGGGAAGCAGTGATTCGCTGTTGATTGAGACATTTTGGCAACAAATAGCCTACATGGATCTCAAAGAACAAGAGATGAAGCGCATACAAGGCAAGCCTTCGTTTGGCGTCAGTTTCAACCAATCTATCAAGCAAGACATCTTGCAAATTGACGGTGGCATCAATCTACAACGTGGTGGATACCCTTCGACCTTCCGCTTTGAGTCTGACCTGAGCCTAATACTGCTCAATAAGAAGATCAATGAGAATCTGTCCAATATCTATTTGTCATATGACTTTCATCCACGGCTAAAAGACAGTCTGCTGCTCGAAAATTACATCTTCGTCAAGCGATTTACCGATGCATATCTCAATGTCGAACAGCGATATGAGGTAGGAACGGGAACAATTATTGCATTTTGGTCAAGGAAATTGTCAGGAAATGGCCAGAAAGCTATCGCCAAATTGGACAAGATGGTATTTGACAATACTTCCTACGATTCCGAGGGACATTTATTCAAATTGTGCACATCCTATTGTCAACGTTTCCAAACTGACAAGATAACCGACTCTGACGTCGAAGATCTAGTCAATTTACAGGGAAACATCAGAAATTCGATACGCAAAAGTTTCAGCACCTTGCGCACTGGCGTGCTTGTCGGGGTATTTGTAGAAACAGAAAAGATCACCATTCCTTCTGAAATACGGCAGACAGATCAGGGCCCGAAATTATACTCTTACGACTTTAATCCCGAGTACAAATTGCGCTTTGAAGTTAGGCCCTTCGTGACGATCAAGCCAAATGACGCTTTGACTTTGAAATTCAAGCCATATTTCAAATTTCCCATGCCTTGGCTATGGGATGAAGAAACAAATTTTGGAGATATCCATGAAAAAAAAAAGAGGATTATCGCTTCGATGGCGAGCTCTCACTATCTGTTGATCTAAGCCGCTATGAGGAGGACAAGCGCAACAAGGTGACTTTGGATCTGGTGTATAGATATATCTATGACAACGCTCCTAATAAGGTCTATTTCGCCGACAACAGCCCGGAGGGAAGACCGGTATATCTGATTGCTAATAACAAGCACCAGCTATTTAATATGCGATTTGGTGTGACGTTTTGAATCCAATTATCCACTTGCTCTAATCTACCTACGATCATCAATATAGCTTCGACCTAGACAGACTTAGGCAATATCAGACTAAGAACCGATTAACGATTCGAAATGCGGGAATCCAGAGGTAGACATCGTCTCAAATTTAGCTTTTCATATAGCCATTCT
>JBDSUZ010000139.1:0-7424 GCA_039927395.1 Saprospiraceae bacterium
AGCGCGTGGAAAATCAGAATTGATTTTCCACGCGCTCCCTATGGCAAACAAATCCGGTGGCCGAGCGGAGTCGAGGCCTGATGACTTTATGCGTCTGTATTTAGAGGAGAATCAAATGATGATCAGATACGAGGGAGAGACAATGGCCTGTCTTGTCTCGCTCGATGCCAATTACATCAGGAATCTTGATTAGAAAGGTCGCTACGCTCCCGCATGATGATGCTATGATTTGATGAGTTGAAGCAAACGAATTTGGCTGTTTCCATACGCCATAGGCCATTTTTTGAAAGTCGCTGCGCTCCGATGATTTGATGATTCGATGATTTGATGATTTGATGAGTTGATGATTTGATGAAATGTCTAGGCGATTGATTATTTAGTTTTTAGTTGAATAGATCTTCAAAAACGAGGTAGAGACAATGGCCTGCCTTGTCTCGCTCGATGCCGGTTGCCTCAAAATTATAGATTAGGACGGTTGCAAAGGTTCGAGGAAGGAATAAGAAAAAGGAATAGGGAAAAAGGCCCTTAGGCCGCGGACAAAATGATCAAACATTTGATTATACAGAAATCTTGGTCTGAACCCTGAACTCTCTACCCTGAACTCTGAACCCTTCCTTCGCCACTCTCCCAACTCTATTTTACACTCAATGAATAAACATAATGATGCTGCCAAGGAAATCCTGGCCTCAAGGCGCCCTGATATTGCAGGGTCCAATTGCGGCGGGTAAATTCGGCGAGATAATGTTTGTTGGAACGGAAATTGAGGGGAACAGGAACGCCCTTCTTCATTTTATTTAGGATCCAATCCTGACCTGCGATGAGGACAAAATCAAGGGGATTGATGTACATTTCTTCCACGAGAACTATTGTTCCATTTGGCTTTAGGACTCTTTCGAATTCGTCGAGGTAGAATTCAGGGTCGGGCGTGTGGTGCATCGCGGAACAAGCCAACACGGCGTCAAATTTGCCAGATTCGAAGGGGATGGCTCCACCTGGATATTCCTGAAAGGTGATATTGGAATTGGCTTGGTCGAGTTGGAGATTTTGGTCAAAGACCACGTCGAGGCCAAGAATTGTGAGGTCTGGGCGAAGCTCAATTAGTTTTTTGGCGGTGTACATGTTGCCGGCACCAAAATCTAGGACATGGGCATTTTGTGGAAGCAGCGGAGCTACCTTCTGGGCAATATGATTGCTGCGAGCGCCCGATAGATTCTTGTAAAATGGCAAATTGGCTATAAACATGCCACAAACTTACTCGATCCGCGTGACGGATGAAATATTGTTTAAAGCTTTTATAGCAGTAATCGCTTGGTAGAGTTGATCTTTGTTTTTGACAAGGATGCTGACTTTTCCTTCAAAATATCCCTGATTGCCCTCGATAGAGAATGATCGCATATTCAAGCCCAGATTGCTGGATATTTTGTGCGATAGTCGTTCAATAATGCCAGGTCCATCATCTATGCCGGTGATCTGTAAGGTAGCTACGAAAGAGGAATCTGAATTTTCCATCCAATCAGCTTTCATTACGCGGTAACCGTAATTTGCCATCAAATTAGTTGCATTAGGGCAATTTGTCCTATGTATTTTGATACCCGCGCTCGAAGTGATGTATGCAAATATATCATCGCCATGTAGCGGATTGCAACAGTTGGCCAGGGAGAATTCGATATTATCGGCCGGATCGCCATTTATGCGAAGCAGAGGTGATTTGCCTGATTTGGCTTGAGTTGGAGCAGATGGTTGAACTTCTACATCGACTTTTGGCTGCGGTTTTTTCTCAGGATCTTCGATCGGGATCAATTTATTCCCTTCGACCTTGAATTTCTTGAGTAAATCATTGAGATTGATAAGCTCGTCAGCTACTGCCACATAAAAATCCAGGCGGGATTTGAAACCTGCAGCCTTTACAAGTAAATCCATATTGTCTTCAAAATCAATTTTGTTGTGGTCAAATTTGCGCTCGATCTGCTCACGGCCAAATTCACCTCTTTTCTTGCTTTCCTCTTTGAGTGCTGTTCTAATTTTTGATTTTGCCTTACCAGTTGTCACCAGTTTCAGCCAAGACTCATTGGGCTTTTGATTTTTGTTAGTTGTGATGGTGATTTGATCGCCATTTTCCAACACATATCCCATCGGCACCAATTTATTGGCCACTTTGATGGCAGCACAGTGGTACCCTATTTCAGTATGGATATCAAATGCAAAGTCCAGCGCTGTTGCACCTTTTGGCAAAATACGCATATCGCCTTTGGGCGTATAGATGTACACCTCTTCGTTGAACAGATTGGATTTGAAATCTGTCATGAAATCTAAGGCATCCTTGTCGTCCTCTTCTAGTATTTCGCGGATATTGTCCAACCAAGTTTCGTAGACATTTTCTTGACCACTGACTCCTTTGTATTTCCAATGCGCTGCAAAACCTCTTTCGGCAATTTCGTCCATCCTGTCGCTGCGAATCTGCACTTCCACAAATCGACCTTTTGGTCCGATTACAGTAGTGTGAAGTGATTCGTAGCCATTTGATTTTGGCGTAGTGATCCAGTCTTTCAATCGCTCAGGCACCGGACGATACACATCGGTGACGATCGAATAGACCTGCCAACTGATTGATTTTTCTTTAATCTTAGGCACATCGACGATGATTCGAATAGCAAATAGATCATAAATTTCCTCAAATGGAATCCGTTTGGTCCTAATCTTATTCCAGATCGACGATATCGATTTGGAACGACCAACAATGCGATAAGTAATACCCATATCATCGAGATGCTCGGATAGGGGCTTGATAAATTCATTGATATAGCTGTTGCGATCGCTTTTGGTCTCTTGCAGTTTGCGCGAAAGCTCCTGATATGACTCAGGTTCTGTGATTTTCATGCAGAGATCCTGAAATTCCGAACGCAGATTGTACAATCCGAGCCTATGAGCCAATGGTGCATAGATATAGCTGGTTTCAGCGGCAATCTTTAGTTGCTTGTGCCTCGGCATGGAACCGAGCGTGCGCATATTATGCAGCCTGTCCGCCATTTTGATCAAGACAACCCGCACATCATCTACAAGCGTACTGAGTACCTTTTTGAAATTTTCTGCCTGTGGACTTTCGGAGTTAAAGGATCCGTCCAATTTAGTCAGGCCGTCCACGATTTTGGCGACTTTCTCACCAAACATCTGTTGGATTTCATCCAATGTGATATCCGTATCTTCAACGACGTCGTGGAGTAGAGCACAAATGACAGCAGTTGGGCCTAGGCCAATTTCTTCAGCACAGATACGAGCTACCTCGATTGGGTGCAAAATATAGGGTTCCCCAGACTTGCGACGCTGAGTTTCATGTGCCTTAACTGCCAATTCATAAGCCGTACGAATATTGTCTTTATCGTCTTTAGTCACATCAGACTTGATCGAACGCAATAACTTGCGATACGCCCGCTGTATGATGATCCTTTCGTCTTCCTTAATATTGACAATGCTGTCCGGCATGAATGAAACTTAGTCTGTGTAAATCATATAACAAAAATCGTGCAACTAATCAGCTCCACTATTTCCAAGATACGTTATTTAGCGCCTCATTGGATGTGCACTTGCTCTAATGCCTTGATTTTGTGTAATATAACACGTTGAAAACAAGGCTTGACTCATTTTTGTTTATGAGTTTTACTTTGATGAAATATTTAGCTACATAAAAATAAATATTTTGGTAACTTTGCGCCACTTTTTAGCTTTTTAGCAAGAGAGTGAAACTGCGGGTGTGGCGAAATTGGTAGACGTACCAGACTTAGGATCTGGCGCCGTGAGGCATGGGGGTTCGAGTCCCTTCACCCGCACATAATTTTTCAGATATCGCAAAGAAAGGGTAAGTCAGACTGGCTTATCCTTCTTTATATCAGCAACTTAGCTGATCTCTAGCAGTTTTAAAAAATCCAATCATAATGAAGATTTCCCAAGATTTTGCCGATGGTTTGCAAGGCACGATTAATATCAATCTGAGCAAAGAAGAGTTGAGTGACAAATTCAAAGCAGAACTTGCCAAGCAAAGCAAAAAAGTAAAACTCAAGGGCTTCAGGCCGGGAAAGACTCCAATTACAGTTGTAAAAAGACTTTATGGCCGCTCAATAATGGCCGATATGGTCAATGAGACCATTTCGAAGTCGATGAATGACTATATCGAATCTGAGAAGTTAGATTTGTTGGGTCGCCCAATGCCGGTCAAAAATCACGACCCGATCGACCTTGATCCTGATAATATCAAAGAAGTTGATTTCGCATTCAATGTTGCAATCGCTCCAAAAATTGAGCTAAAGGGTATCGATAGCAGCAATAAAGTCAAAAAATATGTCATAAAACCGACTCCCGAAATGGTGGAGAAGGAAATTGAACAAGTTCGCGCATCAAACGCGCAAAGCAGAGATTTGACAGCCGAGGAATCTCTAGTAGAGACTGACGTGATCAAGATTACTGCCAAAGAACTAGAAGGCGATCAAATCAAGGAAAATGGCTGGGAAACGGAATTCACACTAAGCCTCGACTTCGTTGATGATGAAGCTCAAAAGCTCGAAATACTAAGCAAAAAAATAGGAGACAAATTCCGCTTCAATATACAGACGCTCGAAAAAAACAGTAATCCTGAGCACGTAAGAAAATATCTGCTAATTCAGGATGCAGACGATGCAACGGTAATTGGTGATCATTTTGAGGGACAGATTGAGTCAGTTAATCGTCGCGAACCAGCCGATCTGGATCAAGATTTTTACGATCGCAGTTTTGGCCCTGACGTGATACATTCGGAGGAAGAGCTTAAAGATTTCCTGTCTAAGGATCTTGAGAAATTCTTCGAAAAAAGAGCTGATGGTCTACTGTTCAGAGATATCCAGCGTTCACTATTGGATCTAAATCCAGTGCAGCTGCCTGACGATTTCCTAAAGCGCTATCTCGATGAGGAAGAACATCGTCACGGCATGGGAGAGGAGGAATATCAAGAGTTTGCCACAAGTTTACGCTGGTCCCTTATACGCAGCGAACTAGTAAAGCAGTTTGAAGTGCAAGTCACTCAAAATGAAATTCGCAATTACCTCCTCAACAAAGTATATCAGCAGATGAACATGTACCAGTTAGATGTAGCTGTGTTTGAGAAGTACGTGGATCAAAATATGATGAAAGATCAAAAGCAAGTTTCAGATGCATATGAAGAGATCATGGCTGACAAAGTGTTCTACGCTGTCAAAAATGTGATTTCATTTGAAGAAGAGACAATTACAAAAGAGGAAATGGACGAGCAGTATAAAGCAGCCCGTGAAGAAAACGAGGCCAAGCGCGAAGTACAGGAAGCCATTGACAAAGAGAGAGAGGCTAATCACCATCACCATCATCAGCACGACCACAATCACGACCACCACGATCATTGATCGGCAGCTGGCGTAGGTTTAATTTCTTAGTTGAAAGCATAATTTGAGGGATTTGTCGGAAATATGCGGACTTGCTGCAACATTTCGCCTGCATTTTTATTATCATTATCTTTAAATGTGAAGCGGGCATATTCTGCTCAACTTTGAAAACTACAAAAGCCAAATAAACCATGAAAGCAGACGAATTTCAAAAATATGCTACCAAGCATATGGGCATGAGCAGCATGCACCTCGAGAAGTATATTGAGACTACAGTTCCCAATATCCATGGATTTACCCCTACAGTCATCGAAGAGCGCCAATTGAATGTGGCGGCAATGGACGTGTTTTCTCGTCTGATGTTGGACCGTATCATTTTTATGGGTGTTCCAGTTAACGACTATGTAGCCAATGTGATCCAGGCCCAGTTATTGTTTCTGGAGTCAACTGACCCTAAGCGCGACGTGCAGATGTTTATCAATAGCCCAGGAGGAAGCGTAATTGCCGGTTTGGGAATTTTTGACACCATGCAATACATTTCACCAGATGTGGCGACTATCTGCACAGGAATGGCTGCTTCTATGGGAGCGGTGCTATTATGTGCAGGCACCAAGGGTAAGCGTACGGGATTGCCGCATAGCAGAGTGATGATACATCAACCTATGGGCGGTATGCAAGGCCAGGTGGCAGATATGGAAATATCATACAAGTTGATCAAGCAGATGCAGAATGAACTCTACACGATCATGGTAGACGCGACTGGTCAGAGCTATGAAACTATTGAGAAAGATTGTGATCGCGACAATTGGATGACCGCACCTGAGTCAAAAGCTTATGGCTTGATCGACGAGGTATTGTCTCGCAAGAATCCCCTGAAAACAGCTGATAAAAAGGACTAAGATCAGACAGATAAAAGTTTAGATAGAGTGCTGCCCTTCTTGGGCGGCATTTTTTTTGCCCTCCACAAATCCGCAAAGTTTTTCTAACTTCGCGCTTTCTTAAAAAAGGAGAGTTGGCCGAGCGGTCGAAGGCGCACGCTTGGAAAGCGTGTAGACTCCTAAAGGGTCTCTAGGGTTCGAATCCCTAACTCTCCGCAAAAAACGTGATAAGTACCTGATAATCAGTCTGTTACAGGCTTTTATGACCGCTACTTGACCATATTTGTTGACTCAGTTTTGTTCGGTAGCGTCGCTCCGGGTAAAAAAAAATGTCTACAGCTAAAGTTTCACATGTCTCTTTAAAAAAGGGATCGACCTGGAGATTTGAATATTATCAAATCAATCCAAAGACTGGAATCGAAGAGCGATTTCGTCCAACTCAAGGAATCAATAGAATCAAAAATTTGGAACGGCGCGAGATCGTCGCTCTCAAGCTGTTGAAAGAGTTACAGGATAAGGTAGACAGGGGATTTCCTTTTACAGAGCAGCGCAACTACAAGGAGGGAAGGACAATTGAAACTGCAATAAATTTCACTATTGCAATCAAACAGTCCGAAACGAGAAAGAAAAACTCCATTGATACCATAAGATCCGGCTGCAATGTGTTTTTTGACTTTCTGAGAACGACTAAGCGATTGTCAATCCTACCTGGTGCATTTACCCAGGCAATGGCAGTGGAATTTCTAGACTATGTGGTAATGGATCGTAAAGGTGGAGCCCGGACCTATAATAATTACAAAATCAGAATGCACACTCAATTTGAAGAGTTGAGAAAACGCAAAATGATAACTAGCAATCCATTTGCAGAAATTCCCAAAAGGAAAGTTGCACCAAGAAAGAAAAGAGAATTTGATGACGCCGATTCAAGGCTAATTGCACTGCATATCAAGAGAACGGATCCGATGTTGTTTCTGGCAATCCAATTCATTTACTACACAGCGATTAGACCAGGCGAATTAATTCAACTTCGTGTATATCATGTCGACTTAGTAAGAGGTTGTCGAGCACCATCTTGATTGTGGTCGTCTTGCCAGCACCATTGGGCCCGAGAAAGCCGAAGATCTCCCCTGACTTAATCTCTATACTGACACTATTAACGGCGTTC
>JBDSUZ010000140.1:0-3894 GCA_039927395.1 Saprospiraceae bacterium
AAGCCAAAGGCGACATGTTTTTTAAAGGATGCCATTGAGCAACACGGTCTTTTGTATTCATAAAATGGCATTCCCCACTTTATAGTCTCCTGTATTTCGGGATTGGCCGCGTGCACAAGTGCACGCAAATGTGTCAATATCGGCTTGGCGAATTCCTCCGCTTTGGCGATATATGCGTCTATTCTTGGGTCGGTGTTATGCATGCTTGCATTATGATGAGATCGCGTTTTTAGGATCGGAGATCACAGGACATCACATGTGATGTGCCTCCAATTTGTATTGCAAGCATTCGCAATGTTCATTTGTTATGTCCGTAATCTAAGATCATTTTTTTGATCAAAACTATTTGTCCCAAATGATAATGCAAATGCTCAATCATGCCGTGCATGTTGCGGAAATAATTGCCATACTTTATATCAGTAAAGGGCTCCATTAACTTGTCATCCGGCATCTGCTCGATTAATTGGGCAAACTCTTCCACGTCCTTCCATACATTCTCCAACATATCCTGCCAATCCGATTCAGAGGAAATTGGTGGATGCTCAAAGCTCTCTGAATCTTTACCCACTAGAGGCCCACCAAGCAATACGCCTCGCTGAACAGCAATGTAATAATGCGTATGATGCACTAATGTTGCAATGCTATTAAATCCATGAACTTGCTCGGTTGCCTGCTGCCAATTGACATCTGTCAATTGTGTGCGATAATTCACTGTAGTCCAGTTTCCCCCGAAATATACATCTCGGAGATGTTTGGCAATTTGTTGTGTTTGGGTCATAGGTGCAATATATTCTGGTGCAAATCTAAGGGCTTGGGGTTGAAATTGCAATCCAAGGGACATTAACCTTTTTGTTGTACAGCACTTGTAAGCACAGGACATCAAGGTCTCTTTTGTATATCACGTTTGGACCTGGACATCACGGGACATCACCTTTTCTTTTATCTCGCGTTTGGATTGACTTTACAGGACATCAACGTATCTTTTGCGCATCACGTTTGGATGGACATCACAGGACATCACATGTGATGTCCATCTCATAATCACCCGTAATTTCGGTAAATGAATTTAGTATTTCCATTTGCTGGGGTTTTGTTGGATGTAGCGTTGGATTCGGCGGAATGCATCTTCATTCTGTATCAATCTGACATGAAATCTGCCCAACCATTGGAAATGCTCATGACCGTTATTGTTGCACCACCGTTTTACAGCGGCCTTGAGTTGTTGAATGACTACAGATACCGAACCGGCGATCGGTTTGGAGAAGCGGTTCTTCTTTAGTTGAAAAATTTCATCTTGAGCGCCAATCTCCTGTACTTTGGCAAGCTCATAGGAAGATCCAAGGTCCAGAATTATGTGGATATGATCGGGCATTACTACAAATTCTGGTACAAGTATTGAGGGGAAATGTAAGGGAATGTCTGCTATGCACTGTTGAGTGAAGGCGCCAATATCAGATAAATGCATCTCGCCATTAATGATTGCTCCGAATTCGCGTGCGCGAAACCTTGTGTCGACCGTGACGAAATAACTACCGACAGAGGAATAGTCAAAATTCCTCATTCGGTCAATTTTGCGAGAAGCAAACATCTTCTAGTATTGAATAATATAATTAATTAGGAACTGCTAATAGCTATGATTTTGTTAACGCAAAATCGGCTTCAAAAGTTCCCAATTTCTTATGATTAAGGACAGGCCAATCGAGGACAATTACATCGACTTATTTGCCCTCAGCATATTTACAAATAAAAATAAACATAAGATTAGAAAGAAAATATTGACGGTCCGTGCAAAGGGCGGAGCGCCTTCTGGCCACACCTGACCGAGCAACACAATGATGTTCAACACGATTAATAGGATCACGAAGGGTTTACTCAATTTCATTTGGGTACAATTTATTATTTCAACATTTGAAAGTTCGAAAGTGGGAAAGCTAGGAAATATTTATTTGAACTTCAAATTGTCATGCTTTTGACGAGGCCAACCAGCCCTCAAACTCCTCCCTTCCCATCGTATTGACGCATTGCCCAGCAGTCAAGCCTCCCTTTCTCGCTACAAGGACACCGTACTTGATATCATGTATTCCTCTGACGCTATGCGCGTCGGGATTGATGCATATTTTGACCCCTTGTTCTATAGCATAAGGCAACCATTGATACTCGATATCTAGTCGTTGTGGATTAGCATTGATTTCAATTGCGACTTTGTGCGCAGCACATGCATCAATGATGCGCTTGTGATCGATCGGATAACCTGGGCGGGAAAGCAACAGTCGTCCCGTCGGGTGGCCAAGTATCGTGGTGTAGGGATTTTCGATGGCTTTGAGCAACCGTGAAGTCGCTCTTTCTTCGTCCATCTTGAGATTGGAGTGCACAGATGCAATTACAAGATCAAATCCTTTCAATAGATCTTCAGGGTAATCCAGCGATCCATCATTGAGGATGTCGGATTCGATGGATTTGTAAATCTTAAATGGAGCCATTTTTGCATTTAAAACCTCAATTTCGCGCCATTGCATTATCACGTGCTCCTCTTGCATTCCATTGGCATAAAAAGCTGATTGCGAATGATCAGAAATCACCAAATATTCATACCCCAATGTTTGGCATGCAATTGCCATTTCTTCCAGTGTATTGACTCCATCGCTGTATTTGCTGTGATTGTGGACCACCCCTTTTATGTCCTTATCCTCTATCAAAACTGCCATTTCATTTCCAAAATTTGCAGCATGCAATTCCTCCCTCATTTCTGGTGCCCAAAATGGCATTTCTATTGAAGCAAATAATTCCATTTCTGTTGCAAATGCTTTATTTAAATTTAATTTTGAATTGATAAATTGAACGTATTCCTCCGACCCCGTTTTCTGAAATAATATATTCCCAAATTGATCTGGAGAAGCGGCATAAATCTTGACAGGAAATATTTCGCGATAAACTCCTGAAATGCCACCTTCTGGCAAATTGACTTCATCCAGAACAAGATTTTCCAAGGCCTGAATTCTCTCCTTTATATCAACTTCTCCAATTACAAATTCCAGGCGATCCAATACAGGCATTTTTCTTCTCAATGCGCCTGCTTCAGACACCATAGCTTTCGGAAAAGTTGTGCTCAAATATTCAAGTATTTCAGCAACTGGTCTTTCGGCAGTAGCATAGAGAAATTGTCCTTGAGATTGTGTGTAATATTCAAGATTCTTGATCAATTCTGCCTGAGTCTTTGCCCCAAATCCTTTGTACTGAACCAGGCGGTTTTCATTACAGGCATAGAGCAACTCACCAACTGACTCGATACCCATATCCTTCCAGACTGTCAGCACCTTTTTTGGGCCGAATCCTTTGATCCCAAGCATTTCCACCACTCCAGCCGGCGTTTTGTCAAGAAATGTCTGCAACAACTTGAGCGTTCCACTTTCATTTATCTCCTGCACCTTTTCGGCAATCGCTTTACCAATTCCTGGTATGGCATCTAATTTTTCCTTGCTCATCTGGCCAAAGTCCTCTGGCCATTTGCGGATCAGCATATAGGCATTCTGGTAAGAGCGAAATTTGAAGGGATTCTCATCCCACATTTCCATCAATTTGGCCAAAAGGCCGAATACCGCAGCAATTTCTTTATTTGATTTCATCTGGATTTGAGTTCGTCAATTAAAGGTAAACAAAAGCCGTAAGTTCGATTTGCAGCAGTTCATTTTACAACATCAGCTTATCTTCATGCTCTATGATGCCCGATTTGTTGCAATATCAAGCCGATCTGAAACTCAAGAAGGAAGCTGATTCAGTCTATGCCTGGTGCCCTGTGCGCAAAATGCAGGTCAAACTCAGCCCTGAGGAATGGGTGCGTCAGCTCTTTGTGCAGTATCTTATTCAGGATCGCAATTTCAGTCCGGCCATTCTCAG
>JBDSUZ010000141.1:0-5206 GCA_039927395.1 Saprospiraceae bacterium
TCCTTCTGTCGCATGGTAGTTGGCAGAACCGCTGGAAGGTGTCAATCACACCCGAACGCAAATTGCGCTGGACAATCAATACCTTGGTCAAAGTTGATGATCTCGACGCTATAACGCCGATAGTAGAAGGTAGCATGTATTATCTGACGGTAACTTATGATGGGGCGCTTATGGGCATTTACATCAATGGCAAACTGGAGAATTACAAAGCTTTGACAGGGAAGATAAGAACTACTGATCTGGCATTTTTGCAAGGGCAAATATTACCAGGAAATATCGAATACAATGTCGACGGCATACTTGACGAAGTGAAGCTATTTGATCATGGCATGACTCCAGAGGAAGTAAATGTCATGTATCAAAATACCATTACATCGACCCGCAATCCTCAATTAATTGCAGATCTCATCATTAGTCCAAATCCTGTCAATGATTGCTTGGAAATCGAGTTATCACAAGAAATACCAGATGCCAATCTACGAGTCTATGACCTGCAGGGCAATCAAGTCGATAGTGTAAATGCCGGTCCGGGCAAGCAAATTCGGATCAATACAAAGTCCTGGACTCCAGGCGTGTACTTTTTGATCATTCAATCACCTACTGTACAGGCTTCGGCCCGCTTTTTCAAAATTTAAAATTCCGGGGGATCCGGATTCTCATTCTAGCTCAATTTTTCGTACAAACTTCAAATCCATTTTCTATGAAACGCTATGTACAAATTTTGCCTTTGCTATTGCTTGGTTGGCTCTGTGCCATCCAGTTTGCAACAGCACAGGCACCAATAGCCGATTACTCATTCTCGGGCAATGCCAAAGATGGCGCTCCCGGCAAAAACCACGCAAGCGTGCACGGTGCTTACCTAAGTACTGATCGATTTGGCATCGCCAATCACGCTTTTAGTTTCGACGGCAGCCAAAGCTATCTTGAAGCTGCTCAGTCCAACGCGCTCAATACAGACTACGCTACGCTTAGTTTTTGGGTTCGTGTAAATGCACTTTTGTTGATAGGTGAAGTGTATTTGATTTTTTACGGTGGATGGCAAGAACGCTTCAAAGTGTCGCTTCCCAATCACGGTAAATTAGTATGGACAACCAACAGCACTGGAGGAATCAAAGACCTTGATTCAGGTTCCGAGGTGTTAGCACCAGGCGAATGGAAACATGTCGTATTTGTTCATGATGGAGCTAAGGACATCATCTATATCGACGGTGTACTTGCTAATGAAAAAGACTCTCCTGGTGAATTAAATGGCTCGACTCACAACTTGGGAATTGGCTACAATGTAATTGATGGTGGCAATTTCTTCGATGGTGATCTTGACGATGTTCAAATTTATGGTGAAGCGCTTGATGCATCTGAAGTTGCAAATTTATTCGCTGCTCAAAGCGCCAATCCTACATTTGCACCAGCACTAGTGGCTTCGTACTCATTTGGTAGTGACCTGACGGATGCTTCTGGATATGGCAACAATTTAAGCGCCAAAAATGTGAGCTCAACCACTGACCGTTTTGGTTATGGTGACCGTGCATCTGATATGAACGGCAGCGACTCTGAAATGAAAGCGGGAAGTTCAGCTCAGTTGAACAGCCCTTATGCTACAGTAAGCTTCTGGGTAAAAGCGAATACACTTCCTGCATCAGGCGAAGTATTCTTGCTTTCGTACGGTGGATGGCAAGAAAGATTCAAAATATCACTTCCATCTCATGGCAAGGCCGTTTGGACTACCAATAGTTCAGCCGGAATATCCGATATGGACGCAGGTGGTGGTAACGAACTAGTGCCTGGCAAATGGACTCATGTAGTAGCATCGCACGATGGTACAACTGACAAAATATACATCAATGGCGCACTGGCAGCTTCTAAAGCTGTTGGCGGAACGCTCAACAGTACAAACGAAGACCTTGGTATCGGCTACAATGCAATCGATGGTGGCAACTGGTTTGACGGCTCATTTGACGAATTGCAGATGTACAATTATGCATTGACTGATGCGCAAGTGACTGCACTCTACACTGATCAAAGCACCTTCACTGGTTCATCAGATCCGCTAATTGCTGCTTACTCATTCTCGGGCAATACTGAAGATGATACGCAGTTCAAAAACAATGCAAAAAATGGCGGAGCAACATTGACAAATGACCGTTTTGGATATGCAAACAATGCCATTCATTTTGCTGGCGCTGATTCATTATTGGTTGACAACTCAACGCAATTAAATACGCCAACTACGACAATTAGCTTCTGGGCTAAAGTGGACGAACTACCAGCATCTGGTGAAGTATTCCTGATGTCACATGGTGGATGGCAAGAGCGTTGGAAAATCTCTCTTCCTGCTCATGGCAAAGTTGTATTTACAACGAACCACACTAACGGAATCTCTGACATGGACGCTGGCGGCGGCAATGAATTGGTGGTTGGACAGTGGCGCCATATCGTGATGACCCATGATGGAGCTAAAGATATCATCTACATGAATGGAGTGCAAGTCGCTCAGAAAGATGTAGTTGGGACTCTTAATTCAACCAAATATCCATTGGGAATTGGTAACAATCCGATCGATGCAGGCAATTACTTCAAGGGAAGTCTTGATGAAATTCAGATTTACAATACAGCATTGACCGCAGCTAATGTAGCTGACCTTTATGCTGAACAAAATCAGTCACCAAATTTTCCTGCCGGCATAGTTGCCAACTATACTTTTGATGGTGATTCTGACGACCATACTCCATATTTCAATAATGCAGTTGTACATGGTGCACAATTAACTTCTGATCGCTTTGACAGAGCTAATAAAGCATTTGCATTTGACGGCATTAGCGATGAGATTACGGCGTCAAACTCTCCGCAACAGAATTCTAACCACAATACCGTTAGCTTCTGGATCAATGTGAAAAACTTGCCTGCTACAGGTGAAGCTTTTATATTGTCAAATGGTGGATGGCAAGAAAGATGGAAAATATCCTTGCCTTCACATGGCAAACCGGTATGGACTACTAACAATGTGGGAGGAATATCTGATATGGATTCAGGTGTGCCCTTGGTACCAGGTAGCTGGACGCATGTCGTGATGACGCATGATGGCGCCAACGACAAAATCTTCTTCAATGGTGTCAAACAAGCTGAAAAAGCTGTTACCGGCAACATGAATAGCACTACTCACCCATTAGGTATGGGTTATAATCCAGTCGATGGTGGTAATTGGTTTGACGGATCATTGGACGAAGTACAATTGTACAACATCGCTCTTACAGATGCTGAAGTTGCAGCTTTATATATAGAGCAATCTACTGCACCAGTTGAAACTGATATCGAGGCTCCTGATGCTCCACTCAATTTGAGTGCAAGTGTGAACTTCACAACTGTGACTCTGTCATGGTGGCCATCAACTGACAATGTTGCTGTAGTTGGCTATAACGTTTACATGAACGGCAACAAGGTCGGTACAACATCTGAAACAAGTCTAACACTTAGTTCATTACAGGCATTGACAGAATTTACATTTGCAGTATCAGCTGTTGACGAAGCTGGTAATGAGTCAGAGTGGTCAACACTGAAAGTCACGACTGGTGATGAAGAAACTCCAGATGTCACTCCTCCGACTGCTCCCGGCAATTTAAGCGGTATTACTGGTTCATATTCAGTATTGCTTACTTGGGAAGCATCAACCGATGATAGATTCTTGCAAGGTTATGTGGTATTTGTAGATGGCGTCTTTGTCGACTCACTAGGTGGCGGTGCCACTTCAGTGTTAGTAGGTGATTTAGAGCCTGAAACTCCATACTCATTTGAGATCTATGCATTTGACAAAGCTGGCAACAACTCTGAAGTCTCAGAAGTTACGCTGACTACTGATGCGGAAATCAATACAGGTGAAGCTGGATTGGTGGCTTGGTATCCTTTTGAAGGAAATGCAAATGATGCTACTCTATACGCCAATCATGGTGTCATAGGCGGCGATCCAACGTTTGTCACAGCAGATCACCCTAATGGAGGTGCGCAAGCAATCAAATTTGACGGTGTTCAGGATTCAGTTCTTGCTCCTAACGCTGTTCAGTTGATCTCTGACTACACTACAGTTAGTTTCTGGATCAAAGTGGAAGGCATCGATCCAAACTTGTCTGAAGCCTATATCCTAGACTTTGGCCACTGGTCACAACGCTGGAAAATCTCATTGCCTCAACACCATAGAATAGTTTGGACTACCAATAGCGACAACAACACTTCACCAAACTTTATCGTCGATATGGATGCTAAAGATGGCAATGAGTTGGTCAATGGATTCTGGTGGTATGTAACTATGGTAGCTGATGGAACCAACAACATGATATATGTTGACGGTGAATTGGCAAACAGTGTACCTGCACTTGGAACATTGAATAGTACAGGTTATCCACTAGGCATGGGTAGCAACCCGATCGATGGAGGTCAATATTTCAATGGCGCTTTGGATGAAGTGAAAATCTACAACAAAGCTTTGATTGCTTCTGAAATTAAGGACTTGTTCGAAAAAGGAACAACTAGTACGAAAGACGATCTGAACTCAGGATTGATTGGCTTGGTCACTAACGTGTATCCTAACCCTACGACTGACAAATTGATATTGGAGCATTCATTTGATGTAAGCAAATCAATGTTGATCCGTATCACTGATGTACAAGGTCGTCAGATCGATGCTGTACGCTATGCAAAATACGAAATGCCTCAAGGTCAGTTTTCACTTGATGTGAAAGCCTATCCTGTAGGTAAATACTTCGTCAATTTTGTATTGGACGGTAAGAATATCGGTTCAGTGAAATTCGACAAATTCTAAAGCTAAGCTTATAAAATTGGCGCAGTTTGCGTCTTTCCAGGCAACTGGGAATGCAAACTGCGCCTTTTTTATTTCGGTTCCCTATTTCAAATGTCATTTGTATCATCCCGCGATGCGGGGACATTTAATCCGTATGGCTAAGCGCTTTACCCAGAACCCCATATTGACAACCACGGACATAAGTCCGAGCCATATTGGCCTTGTTGTCGAATGTGTGCTCAATCCAGGTGTCTTCCAATTTGAAGATAAAATCTGGTTGCTCCTGCGCGTCGCTGAAAGGCCTGTGCAGAAGGAAGGCAAAATCTCTTTTCCCATTTTGCTACCAGAAGGTGGCACCAAAATAATGGAATTCAGCATTGACGACCCTGATCTGGATCTAACAGATGCCAGACTGGT
>JBDSUZ010000142.1:0-7992 GCA_039927395.1 Saprospiraceae bacterium
ACAAAAAAAGCCGATGATCTGATCATCGGCTTTGAGGTCGAAAGCGGATTCGAACCGCTGTACGAGGTTTTGCAGACCTCTGCCTAGCCGCTCGGCCATTCGACCCGTTTATGTTTGCAAATATATGCCTTTTTATCAAAATTCATCAAACTGCTCAATTCAATGTTACCATTTTGCAATTGGAAGCACGACAAACCAGACAGTTTTGCTCTATTTCTTTAGAGAGTTGAGTTTGTATGTCAATATTAACATACCATACCGCTGCAGTACTTGAGTCTGCGTGTCGTCAATGTAAATTTCATTGACTGTGCGATTGATGCTTTTGTTTTGGTTGAGCAAATCGAATACAGCAATTCGTATATCAAGCTTCTCAGCTTTCCCAAATTTGCGGCCAATGCTTGCATTCCACAGTGTGTATTGCTGATTGTAAGTCTCGGACAAACCGGTGTACAGGGTATTGCTAACATCAGAAGCAAAAATCCATTTTTTGAAAAACTGCCAGTTGAATCTCAGGCCAATAGTTTGGTTGAAATAGTCATTGTTGCTTGATGCCTGAATGCTGTTTTTGACAATGCTGAAATTGCCGGTATAGTTAAGTGTGAAATCCACTTTCTCACTGATATTGCTGCCCAAGGTCATGCCCTGACTGATGTTAGTAGTGTTTGACAAGTTGGTTTCGCCGTTGATTAGTCCTGGCAATCTTGCAAAATTGAAACCAGTGTTAAGATTCAAGTTGCATTTGATTGCCTTGATTGGCAGGCCGTAGGTGAGATATGTCCTGAAACTTACATTTCCATCGAGATTGACTGGTTGACTGATTTGTGCTCCTCTTAGCAGCATCGAGCCATTTGGCAGCACTGTATCTGTATTGGCAATAAATGTCGAGTTGCCTATATATTGATTGGTATAGGAGAACCCAAAGAATGTAAACAAAGTGCGTCCTGTAGCGGGATTGGATCTGTTGAATCTAAGGAAAATATTTTGCCCATAACTCTGCTCCAAATCGGGATTGCCGATACTCAGTTGCAAGGGATTGGTATTGTCGACAACCCTTTGCAATTGATTGATCGAAGGAGCATTGGTATTGGTCCTATAGTTGAATCGCAAGTTGCTGGTCTTGCTAAAATTATAGGTGAATTGTGCATTTGGCAGCCAGGATTTGAATGAACGTTCGAAAACTAATTGAGTTGGAAAACTCTGTTCATTCATCAAGGTTGCTTCCTGCGCATTTATGCCTGCATTGGCATTGAATTTTTTGCCACGAATGCGATATGTAAGCCCTCCCTTTTGTACTGCGTAATCATTGGTAAATGTATTAGACAACAAAGAGTCTAAGTCAGAATATAGTGCATCAGACGCATTGTAATTATAGGTGTATTTTTCTGACTTGCTATGATTGTAAGATGGATTATAGTTCAATTGGATCTGCGAAATTTTGCCAATCGGCTCAGTGTATGACAAATTGCCTGATCCCGACCATGATTTGGTAGTAGAATTATTCACTTGATCGAAACTGATGGGAGCTTGAGGAGGGTCCAGGTATTCGGTCAAAGTATTCAGTGCTCCATCGCCTTCGCGATTGCTGATGTTCCCGTTCAAATCAAGTGATACGCTTCGACCAGTTTTTTTGAATTTGTGTTGATACAAGAGGCTCGAAGAGATGGTATATGCTTTATTATTGGCCTCAGATTGGTTTTGAGTTTTGTTGATCAATTGTCCAGCACCGATATCATTGATACCTGTCAGGCTGGTATTTTGATTGTTGTCTTGGAAGCTAATGCGCGGTGTGAAAATGATCGAATTGCTGCTATCAATGGTATATTCTAAGCGCAAGTTGATTCTGTGATTTTGATTCTTACTCGACTGTAGGTTTGTTTCCTGATAGTGCAATCCGCTGTCTTGTGCGGCTATATATTGACGATTGAGCAGTTTATCATTGCTGTTGCTACTATAATTGAAAAAGTAGCTGCCGCTAATCTTTAATTTTTCGCCAATCTTATCTGAATAGTTTAGTCCGATCGAATGTGTCGTTGAGATTCCGTTTTGATTTCCCACCAGGAAATTGCCGCTATCTCCACCTCCGCCTGGTCTGCCACCGCCTGGTCTACCTCCACCTCCAGGACCTCTTCCTCCTTGGCCGCCAGTACTACCTGATATGCCAACTAGATCCTCCTGTGAGAAATTTTGCTGGTTGATATTATTGGTCTGAGCTATGATCCCGATCTTCCTGTCGTCTTTGAAATAGTTTTCATTCACCCCAGCCTGATAACGGTCATCTGTTCCATAGCCGGCATATACTTTGCCAAATTTAGCGCCATTGAAGCCCGGTTTTGTGACAATATTGATCGTCTTTTCTGCATTTCCATCGTCAAATCCAGTAAACTGTGACTGCTCGCTCATCTTGTCAAATACCTGAATCTTATCAATCGACTCTGCAGGAAGATTTTTCAAAGCTATCGTTGCATCATCACCATAGAATGGCTTGCCATCAACAAGTACTCGCTTTACATTTTCACCCTGCGATTTTACAGTTCCATTTTCAACCTGAATGCCTGGCATTTTGCCTACCAAATCTTCAGCATTTGCATCTTTATTGACCTTAAATGCCGAGGCATTGTATTGAGTAGTGTCTCCCCTCTGTTCTCCACGACTGGATACACCTTCGACTTCAAGGTCTTTTAGCAAAATGGCATCTTCCTCCATTGAAATAGTGCCCATTTGCAAAGCAATTGTCTCAACGGTGATCGTTTTCTTGAAAGGCTTATACCCGATATAGGTCGCTTCCACTTCGTAAGTTCCAGGCGAAGGAACTGTAAACGAGAAATTGCCAAATTGATCGCTACTCGAGCCAAATGACAAACTTGGATTGGCGACTGGATGAACTACGACATTGACACCTAGTAAAGCCCCAGCATTTTGCTTGTCCTTAATAGTTCCACTTATCGTTAAGTCCTGCGCAAGCAGAAAACTTAATGGCAATAGAAAAAGGATTAGCGATAAGTAAAACTTCATGAAACAGATTTAGGCTGACCTAATGAGACCATTAGACTCGGCTAAAATTTAATAAAGCGATAATTTCCTTGCAAAAATTAATCCAAATCAAATTGAATCCCTTGTGCAAGAGGTAGATGCGTGCTGTAGTTGATCGTATTAGTTTGACGGCGCATGTAAGCTTTCCAGCTATCTGATCCACTTTCGCGTCCACCACCAGTTTCTTTTTCTCCTCCAAATGCACCACCGATTTCAGCGCCACTAGTGCCGATATTTACGTTGGCTATGCCACAATCAGAACCGGCCGCGGACAAGAACAATTCTGCCTCACGTAGGTTGGTTGTCATGATCGCAGATGACAATCCCTGTGGAACTCCATTTTGTAGATCAATTGCTTCTGAAAATTCAGAATACTTGATCAGATACAGAATCGGGGCAAATGTCTCATGTTGCACTATTGCAAAATGATTTTCTACCTCAGCGATGCATGGTTTGACATAGCAGCCGCTTTCGAAACCAGCGCCTTCCAGCACACCACCTTCTACTATGAATCGTGCGCCTTCAGCTTTAGCTTTTTCTATAGATTCCAGATATAGTTTGACCGCATGCGTATCGATCAGTGGTCCTACGTGATTGTTGGAATCCAAAGGATTGCCGATACGCAGTTGGCCGTATGCCTTGACAAGCTTGTTTTTGACATCGTCATATACTGAATCATGTATAATCAAGCGACGAGTGGTTGTACAACGTTGACCTGCTGTGCCCACGGCACCAAATAGAGCGCCTGTCAACACCAAATTCATATCGGCATGAGGAGATACGATGATAGCATTGTTGCCACCTAATTCTAGTAAAGCTCTTCCCAATCTGCCAGCAACTACCTGACCAATGATTTTGCCCATACGAACACTTCCAGTAGCTGACACCAATGGAACTCTTGTATCATTGGTCATCCATTCGCCGACTTTATAATCGCCAGTGATGATTGAACTCACTCCTTCAGGCACATTGTTTTTGCGAAGGATATCCTGTAAGATCAACTGACAAGCAACAGCACATATTGGAGTTTTTTCCGATGCTTTCCATATACAAACATCTCCGCATACCATGGCAATCATTGCATTCCATGACCATACAGCAACTGGGAAATTAAAAGCTGAGATAATGCCCACTATTCCGATCGGATGCCATTGCTCATACATACGGTGACTTGGACGCTCTGAGTGCATGGTCAATCCATAAAGCTGACGTGATAGTCCGACTGCGAAATCGCAGATATCGATCATTTCCTGAACCTCACCAAATCCTTCTTGGAGGCTTTTTCCCATCTCATAAGAGACCAGACGGCCAAGCGGATCTTTGAATTGACGAAGAGCATCACCATATTGACGGACAATCTCACCTCTCTTTGGTGCCGGTATTGCACGCCACTGGATATAAGCTGACTGCGCAGTCTCAAGTACTTTGGCATATTCAGCGGCAGTAGTCACACTAACTTTTCCAATCAGTTTGCCATCGACTGGCGAATATGATTCAATATACTTGCCCGAATCCATTTTGTCAAGACCGGTGAATGTGCCGGCATTAGTTGCCTGTAAGCCTAATTGTTGGAGGAAGGAGAGATCCATAGTGATGCTTTTAATTTGGCCGCAAAGGTAATATTTCCCGAGGCCACCATTTGTTATATTATCCTTAAATAAGCGCGTCAAAATGAGTTTGTTGACCAAAAGTTAGAAGCCGATTTTGCGAAGCTTTGAGTTAAGAGGACGTACATTTAAGGCATATTTGGAAAATTGACAACCTGAAGCATGTTTTTCTTCCTGTCATTGCGGCTTTATTTTGCCCTATTTGGATGGGACCAGACAGGCGAGGAAAATATAATTCCCAACCCAGGATTTGAACAGTTTTCACGCAGCCCGGTGGGCTGGTATCTCAAAGGAGAGCATTTTTCTAAAGCAATCAAATATTGGCATTCGCCCACAGCAGCCTCACCCGATGCATACGGGCCAAAGGTGCAAGTGCCGGTCAGTTGGCGGGAAAAAGGATTTGGAATTCAAACACCTCATACTGGCTTTGGGATGATAGGACTGACTTTGTATGGATGTAAATATGGCAAGCCCCATTGCAGGGAATATGCCCAAATCCAAATGGCGGAGCCAATCATCGTCGGCCAAAAGTATACCGTATCATTCTGGATGTCAAGTTTAAATAATACCCTCGAGATCAATCAGATTGGCATTGCATTTACCCACAAACCTGCTAAAGAACCTGGTGAAGGCGTATTGAATCTCCACCCACAGATTGTCACCAAAGAAATCCAGAAATGCAGGGAAGGAACTTGGCGACAATATGAAACTACTTTCATAGCTGATGCTTCGTACGATTACGCGATTTTGGGAAATTTCAGCGCCGATGAGCAGACGCTTACAGAGCAAAAAGGGGATGGGAGATTATTATTTGCGTATTACTATTTCGACGATATATCAGTCCGCAAAGCTCCTCCTATCAAGGAAATAGCAATTCCAGATGACGATTTGAGTCGATTGATTCCAAAGCAGGGGCAGGTGATCGTCCTCAAAGACATTTTCTTTGATTGGGATCAGGCGGAGCTGATGCCCCGTTCATTGGTTGAGCTGAAAAAATTGCTTGCTTTGATGCAGCATTTTCCTGAAATGAGAATAGAAGTATGGGGGCATACCGACTCTACCGGTTCCAAAGAATACAATTCAAGACTCTCATCCTATAGGGCAAAGGCCGTGGTAAATTTTCTCTTTGAGCAAGGCATAGACTCCCAACGAATAAATTATGCTGGTTGGGGCTCATCCAAACCAGTCGCCAGTAATGAAACTCAGGAAGGAAGAATGCAAAACCGTCGCGTTGAATTCAAAATAGTTCATGAATAGTCTAAGAGCATATCTGATGCAAGGGCGAATTGAAGCCGGTTGCGATGAAGCCGGCCGGGGCTGTCTTGCCGGACCCGTTATTGCTGCCGCCGTGATATTGCCTCCAGATTGGAATCACCCATTACTTCAAGATTCAAAAAAGATGACTGAAGAGGCCAGGGAAGAAGTCAGATTGGCAATTCTGGAAAACGCTATAGCCTGGAAGATTGGAACTTGCAGCCCCTTAGAAATTGATCAAATAAACATACTCCAAGCATCGATTCTGGCGATGCATAGGGCGCTCGATCAGTTGGAACTTGTCCCTGACCATATATTGGTTGATGGCAATCGATTCCAAAACTGGAACAACGTTCCTTCTTCATGTATTATCAAAGGAGATGGCATCTATAGATCGATTGCCGCAGCATCAGTAATCGCCAAAACGCATCGGGATGCCATAATGAAGCGACTACATGAAGATTTCCCACAATATGCCTGGAATCAAAATAAAGGCTATCCAACTGCGTTTCATCGCAGGCAGGTGCTGAGTAGGGGAATTAGCGCCCAACATCGTATTACCTTTAAGGTCAGTGACCCTGATTTGAAAAAGGAGATTATTTATTAATCAGCGTAGCAAAAAGTGCCACTTTTATTTTTTCTACTTTTGTAACTTGAAACAGCAAATGGCTATCCAACTATGAAACAACTATATTATATCGCATTGGCGATCATACTACTCTGCAATATTGATCAGACAGCAGCACAGTCTAAATCAGATATGCCAAATGTCAAGATTCCGAAGGGCTTTGTGTTCATAGAAGGTGGCAACTACCAGCTCACCCCCGATGCGATTGTTCCAATCAGGTCTTTCTTTATGTCCAGCACCGAGGTGAGCAATCTAGAATATCGCACTTTCCTTGCCGATCTTAAGCGTAATGGTACCGAAGAGGAATATGCCAAAGCTTCAATCGTGGTTGACACATTTGACACACTAAATCATTTTGCGATTTTCCAGATCTATGCTGAAAATCCCGCCTACGATGATTATCCTGTTGTCAATGTGACCCGCGCTGGCATAGATTTGTATTGTGCATATCTAAACAAAATGATTGGGCAGGACAAGAAATCAGAATATCAGATCAGAGCCAGACTTCCTTCGGCAATCGAATGGGAATTTGCGGCAACAGGTGGTGTACCAAAGAAAAAATATCCATGGGATGGCAATAGTTTGACTGACTCCAAGGGTCGTCAGAGGGCCTGTTATCATACCTCCAATGACTCTATCACGACTTTTATGTCACCAGTCAAGAGTTTTGAAAAGACCGATAACGGACTTTACAATATCATAGGAAATGTGGCAGAAATGACGAATGAAATATTTGACGTCGTCAAGGGTGGTTCATGGCATGCACAGGATGGCCAATTATTTATCCAAAACAATGATTACCTTAAGTTCCGCGGCGTCCAAAGCTCGCCCGCGATCGGTTTCCGTCCAATCATTTCCATCTATCCAAAGTCTATCCTGAAAATCGAGAATTGACCTATCGGTTCATTCCCACAAAAGGATTGTTTTTACGCTCGAACCCTATAGTTGTGTTGATCCCATGACCTGGATATACCTTTACGCGATCGTCGAGGGTAAATAATTGCGTTAGTATGCTGTTTTCCAAGACATCAAAGCTGCCTCCAGGAAGATCAGTACGGCCTATGCTTTCGTAAAACAAGACATCGCCTGCAATTACGAATTTATCTTCTTCTGAATAAAATGAAACAGAAGCAGGCGAATGCCCTGGCGTAAACAACACTTTCAAGCTGCTATCGCCAAAACTCACGACATCTCCTTCCTCAAGAAACTGATCTGGCATCGGCGAATTTCGAGGAGGAATCCCATACATCTGGCATAGCTGAGGCATTCGTTCGATAAGTGGAACTTCATCGCGGTGTATAGCCAGAGGCACAGGAAACTTATTTTTGGCCCATTCATTTCCGAAGATGTGATCGAGATGCGCATGCGTATTGAGGATCATTTCGACATGCAAATCATGCTCAGCGATATATGCCGACATGATATCTTCCTCCTCTTGGTCGATACAGCCGGGATCGATAATAACAGCCGCAC
>JBDSUZ010000143.1:0-6901 GCA_039927395.1 Saprospiraceae bacterium
AGATTTAAAGGGGCATCGAACCCCTTCAAATCTGTGCAAACAAGACCGCGAAATCACAATCTATTCTCAACAAAGATTATGGGTTGGGTAAATAAAAACGGTCAACTTCCCTTAGGCATTGACAACCTTACACCTCACACCTCACACCTAACACCTAACACCTCACACCATACATCTTACATCTAAAACAACCCCTCAAGTTGTGCCCTAACCTGATCTACAATCACACCAAGATCCTCTGGCGAATTCTTGAAGTCGAGGTCGTCGGCATGTATGATCAGCAATTTCCCCTCTTTGTAAGTGTCGATCCAGTCATCGTACCGTTTATTGAGCTTTTTGAGATAGTCAAGACTCATATTGCCCTCATAGTCCCGTCCACGTTCGTGGATATGCTTGACCAGCGTCGATATCCCAGCTTTGAGATAGATCAATAGGTCCGGTGGATTGACTTGTGATGACATCGTGACAAAGAGATCCTGATAATTTTCAAAATCCCTTGAGCTCATCAGCCCCATATCATGAAGATTGGGTGCGAAAATGTAAGCATCCTCGTAGATGGTTCTGTCTTGAATGACAGGAATCTCACCATGTTGGATCTTCAGTATCTGTTTGTATCGACTATTGAGGAAATATATCTGCAGATTGAATGACCAGCGAGTCATATCGTTGTAGAAATCGCCCAGATATGGGTTATTGCTTGTATCCTCGTAGTGTACGTCCCAGTGAAAATGCTTGGCCAGAAGTTCTGTCAACGTAGTTTTGCCCGCACCTATGTTTCCTGCGATAGCTACATGTTTGATCGGTCCTGCCATATTTTACTGATTAGTAGACCAAAATAGATAAAAGTATTTATAAACCTAGGATCTTGAATATTGATCCGATCATTGCCCCCGTTCATTTAGAGTCAGGGACTGGCCTTGAGTGGGGTAGGAACTATGATATTCATCCATGAAAGCCTCCACTTGATCTAAACATGAGTTGGTATTTGCTGGCAAATGGTACATTAGCAATTCAATATTCGAAGTACAATGAACGAACCCCAGTCTACTATAATATCGATCGATGATCTAAGCAGAGTTTACAAAATGGGCTCTCTTGAGGTGGTGGCTTTGAAATCTGTCACAATGGAAATTCACAAAAACGAATATGTGGCCTTGATGGGACCTTCTGGTTCAGGTAAATCCACTCTAATGAATCTTATCGGTTGCCTGGATTCACCTTCTGGTGGTAGCTATTCGCTAAATGGAATTCAGGTAAGTTCAATGACGGACTCTGATTTGGCACAGGTCCGCAACAAACAGATAGGATTTGTATTCCAGACCTTCAATCTATTGCCAAGATTGAGTGCGCTCGACAATGTGGCCTTGCCATTGGTTTATGCAGGAGTTGGTAAGGCGGAGCGAAGAGCAAAAGCTGCCAAAGTATTGGGTATGGTCGGACTGTCCGATAGAATGGATCACAAACCAAACGAACTCTCCGGTGGTCAGCGCCAGAGAGTAGCAATAGCCCGAGCCCTGGTCAATGATCCGTCGATAATATTGGCTGACGAACCAACAGGTAACCTAGATACCAAGACATCACTGGAGATCATGCAGATCTTTGAAGAAATTCACAAAGGAGGTAATACGGTCATATTGGTAACCCACGAACCCGATATTGCAGAGTATGCACATCGCATAATCCGGCTCCGAGATGGGCTAGTAGCTTCAGATCTACCCAACACAAATATCATGAAAGCATAAGCGATTGAATATGTATTCAATTTGTTATAAATATTCAGATTACATTTGAATAAATATTAATTCCAACTTTATGTAACAATGCTAATTACAGTTATATAGATATTATGATATTTGTTGCTATGTTTAGTTAAAGTTTGACAGAAATAGTTTTTTTGCTATAATTTGTTTTTATATTTGTTTATCGGTGTAGCTTTATAGTTGCATGTGCGCCATCCCCAAAAACTCTTGGCGTGTTATCGAAGCTTTTTCTCTTTTTATTTGTTCCATGAACGGATCCAATCTGTAAACGAATTTTGTATGACACCAACGTCTACTTTAAGTATCAGGGCATTCCACAAAGCGATTTATTGCGCTTTAGCCTCCATTTTATTTATCGGAATGCTACCTCAGCTAGCAAAAGCTTCTGATGGAGCCCTCAATCCGGTTATTTGCCCTTACAACGTAACTGTATCATGTACAGCTTACACTTGGGATCCTGCCGATTATGGCTCACCAATCCCAACCGGTGGTTACAATCCAACGATTGTAGGACCAACTATCTACAGTAATGTTAACAGCTGTGGCGTGGGTACCATCACTCGTACTTGGCAAATTTATCTGTACAATAGTACTTACACCTGTACGCAGGTTATTACTATTACAGGCAATTACAACCAAGTGCAGATCCAATGGCCTCCTGATTATACGATCAATGGCTGCAACGGTAGTACTGACCCCAACAATATGCCTGCTCCATACAACAAGCCAAAGGTGACTAACCAAGGTTGTTCTCATATTGGCATTGCTTACAAGGATTGCGTATTTACTACCGAAAACGGGTGTAAGATGATCCTTCGTAAGTGGACAGTCATTGACTGGTGTGTATATCAAACCAACAATCCATACACTTATGGTATCTGGGAGAAGACCCAAGTCATTAAGATACAGGATGTCAAAGCTCCTACTATTGTTTGTCCATACGATGTAACTGCTTCGGTATCCGATGGCAGTTGTTCAGGAGGATATGTCAATATTCCAGTTCCACAGGCTTATGATGACTGCGGTACTACCTCTATTTCGCACAACTCGGTATATGCATACAGTCAAGGGTCCAATGCCAGTGGTTATTATCCAGTTGGTACGACTTTAGTGACATTTACAGCTAAAGATGGTTGCAACAATACAGCTAAGTGTATCATGAAAGTGACTGTGAAAGATGGCAAACCGCCACTCGCATATGTTCACCATGGTTTAGCTGCTACATTGATGAATATGAATGGAGGTATGGTTCAACTGACTGGTCAAATGTTTGATGCGGGAAGTACTGACAACTGTACACCTCAGAATCAATTGATCTTCAATTTGTATCCAAATCTTTTCACTTGTGATGATTTGGGTTATAATGAAGTCACAGTAACTGTTACGGATAAATCTGGTAATACATCGACTGTCAAGACTTATGTGATAATTCAGGACAATCAAGGATTCTGTCCTCCGGATACTACAGATCCGACGATTTCTTGCTACAATATCGTTGCTTTCTTGCCTAAAGATAGTTGCGGATCACTCAAGGTGATCGTTCCTAAACCGGTTGCAACTGACAATCGTAAGGTTACAGTCACGAACAATTCTCCTTATGCAACAAGCAATGGAATTGATGCAACTGGTATCTATCCGCAGGGTACCACACTTATTAAATTCATTGCAGCTGATGCCGCTGGCAATACAGCTGAATGTGTGAGCTCAGTTACTGTAAAAGATACCTTCGCACCTGTTGTGACATGCAAGAACGGTTACCAATTGCCTTTAACTGATAATGCAGGTAACATAGGAGCCACATTGGTAGCGACTAACCTTGTCAAAACTTTGACTGACAACTGCACAAGTGGAGCTCAAATGATATACAACGTAACGCCTTCAGCGTTTACATGCGATGATATTGGTGAGAAAGAAGTTACACTAACAGTTACTGATCAATCAGGTAATTCTGACTTCTGCATAACTACTATCACGATCACCGATCCTGATAACAAATGCGGAACAGGTGTTATTGCCCTAATCGATTGTCCTGGTGATATCGTGTTGGAAGTACCTGCCGATAGTTGTTTAGGTGGTCAGGTCAATATGGCTAATGCCACGATCAATGATACCCTGGCAGTAGCTACTGTAGCAAATAATTCAATTTATGCAACCGAATCTGGTGCTAATGCTTCTGGATATTATCCATTGGGAACTACTGAAGTTATTTTCACAGCGACTGATACTGCCGGAGGAATCTACTCTTGTGTGGCCAAAATCACAGTAAAAGAGCCTGAATCTCCAAGTTTGGTTTGTAAGAACGGAACTAGTATCAATCTAGTACTAGGAGCAAATGGCGATGCAACAGCTACTGTTGATGCTGCCTCTTTGGTCAAACTAGTGATGGACAATTGTACTCCTGCTAATCAAATCATTTTCAGCGCAGTTCCAGCTGTATTGAATTGCGATGATCTTGGACCAGATGCTATGATTAAGATCTATGGAGAAGACGCGAGCGGAAATAAAGACTTCTGCCTTGCTCTTGTCAATGTAACTGATACTGCAGATATCTGCGGTACCTTGAAAAATCAAGAGTTGATGTGCCCTAAAGACATCACTGTGATACTAACTGGTGCAAATGCTTGTGGCAACGCAAACATTCAATTGGTTTATCCTGTGACAGGTTCTGTTAAATCAGTTACTAACTCTTCGGCATTCTCTAGCGGTCACGGGGCTGATGCAAGTGGCGCTTACCCAATTGGTACTACAGTGGTTAATTTCGTTGTAATACAGGAGAACGGAAATGTGATCAACTGTCCGGTCAAAGTGATTGTCAAGGAAACAACTCCTCCCGTGGCTATCTGCCGTCATGACGTGCAGATCAAAATGGGTAAAAACTTATCCGGTGGAGGTTTTGGTATCGTATTGCCTGCAATGATCAATCGTGGAAGCTATGACAATTGCACTGCAGCATCTGATCTTCAGATGAGTGTTAGTCCAGCATATTTCAACTGCTCACAATTAGGCTTACAACGTGTCAAACTGACGGTGAAAGATAAGAGTGGCAATACAGATTATTGCTATACTTATGTCAATGTAACCGATCCTGATGTATTCTGCGGAAGTACACTTATTGCCGCAGATGGTGGTAATACAACCTACTCTGACGAAGACGCCGCGGAATATGTAAGCATGTCTGAGCAAATTGAAATCAAAGCTGACCAAGCTAAATTATTCCAAAATGCTCCGAACCCTTTCAGATCTCAAACTGTGATTCGCTTCTACCTGCCAACAGCACAGCAAGCCAAAATCACATTGTATGATATGACAGGAAGCAAGATCAAGACGATCACTGACAACTATGAAGCAGGAACTAGTGAGCTTACTATCGACAGAAGAGATCTGTCAATCGCTGGCTTCTACCTTGTTCATTTGGAAACCGCTACTCAATCAGAGTCAATCAAGATGATTCTGGTCGATTAAGTCAAAGTCGAACGCTTAAAATATGCCGGGTTCCATCTATATGGAGCCCGGCTTTTTACTTTAAAACGGTTTATTATGTCAATGAAAATATACACCAAGACCGGAGATGCAGGCATGACAGGACTTTTTGGAGGTACCCGATTGTCCAAAGCCCATCTGCGCATCGAATCTTATGGAACAGTCGATGAGCTAAATAGCTGGCTTGGTTTGATTCGGGATACCATGGAGGATGCTGCCCAAATGGAGCTCATCAAGTCATTGCAGGATCAACTATTTGCCCTAGGCGCCATGTTGGCCACCGATCCTGCTAAACCGCTCCCTATAGCGGGCATTCAAGTAGAAGACATACATCTACTCGAACTACAAATAGATTCGATGGAGGCCGATTTGCCCGAATTGAAAAATTTTGTTCTCCCAGGTGGTGCAGTTATTGGATCATATTGTCACTTAGCTCGTTGCGTATGCCGTCGGGCAGAACGCAGGATCGTTGCCCTGCACGAAATCGATATTGTTGATGAAGTGGTCTTGAAGTACCTCAACAGGATGTCGGATTTCCTATTTGTGTTGAGTAGGATGCTGTTGTTACAAGCAGGAGGAATCGAAATTGCCTGGAAGCCCCGCGTTTAGCTTGTTAAAATTCCTTTAAAGTACTTCTATTCGTTGCCTTCAGCATGGATTAATGCCATTTTTGATTCCCGTATCTATAAAGTACAACCTATGTCAGCACTGAAGTCCCTTCTAACACTTGCTTTTTTGAGTTTCTACATCGTATGCTGGGGCAGCGGTGGATACAAGATCAAAGTCAAGTTGAATGATTATCAGCAAGATACTTTGTTGATGGGCTATCAATTGGGCGACAAGAACTATGTCAAGGACACTGCTGTTATCGGCAAGGACCACATGTTCACATTCGAAGGCAAGGAAGCCCTGGATGGAGGGATCTACTTGCTAATATTCATGCCCGACAAGAAATTTATCCAATTCCTGATTGGAGGGCCTGAACAAAATTTTTTGATCGAGGCAAGTGTAGCCGATCCATTCGAAAGTCTGCAGTTTAAAGGATCAAAGGAGAATATAAGTTTCTATCAGTATCTCAAATTTCTCAATGGAGAGCGAACAAAGGCGGAAGCGCTAAGTAAAGAAAGAGATGCCGCCAAAGACAGCCTACGGAAGTTGGCTATAACGGAGAAACTTGAGCAAATCAACAAGGATGTCAAGACTTATCAGATAAATGTAATTCGTAGTAATCCCGGCACCTTGACCGCAAGCCTAGTCAAAGCAGCAATGGAACCTGAAATTCCTGCATTTACAGGGACAGATAAGGAAATTCAAACAAAGAAGTTTGTTTATTATAGACAGCATTACCTCGATAACGTCGAGGTCAATGATGAGAGACTTATGCGAACTCCTGTGCTTCAGGAAAAATTTGATACCTATCTCAACAAGTTGACTGCACAACATCCTGATTCGATAAGTGTTGCTATCGACTACCTCCTTCAAAAGGTAAAGGGTACTGAAGAAACGTACAAGTATTTCCTAATAACATACCTCAACGCTTACGCAAACTCCAAGTTTGTCGGTATGGATGCCGTGTATGTCCATCTGGCGCTGAATTACTATGGCAAAGGGCTTGCTCCATGGACTGATTCTGCTCAAGTAAGCAAAATAGTAGAGAATGC
>JBDSUZ010000144.1:0-15817 GCA_039927395.1 Saprospiraceae bacterium
ATAGGACGGGGCTTCAGCCCCGTCACTAGATTAATAATGGAATTGGACTTTAGTCCAAACTTGCCAATCTGTTGGGCTAAAGCCCAAAATCAATCAATTTACCAGGTCCTCCAGCTAAAGCTGGAGGCAATTGAAGCATATATAATTCCAATTTATGGGATAAAAAAATGGAAAGGGCTAGGCCTCTTTCTAAAGCTAGAGGCAATTGAAGCATATTCAAATTGTCGGAAGGAGTTGTATCATATCAATCCTAGACGGTAGAGAAGCGATTTATCGCTTCTGGAAAACCGGTAATTGCCACACCAAACACCATTTCAAAGACTGGGCTTCATCAGGAATAGGCTTCAATAGGATTGGGCATCAATAGGACGGGGCTTCAGCCTCGTCACTAGATTAATAATGGAATTGGACTTTAGTCCAAACTTGCCAATCTGTTGGGCTAAAGCCCAAAAATCAATCAATTTCCTACCCCTCCAGCTAAAGCTGGAGGCAATTGAAGCATATTCGATTCAAGATTAATAGGACATTTCAATGGATAGGCTCATAAGATCTTATACGCTCTAAAAACGAAGATCACCTTGTGGGGATAAATTTGGTTTTTCACCAGGGCAACCGCAAGGGATTGCCCCTCCAATTGATTGCTTGTTAGCTGATCAAAAGTCAAGTCATTAAACGGTGGTTCATCTATAAAGAAATTTCGACAAACTCTAAACTCTTCACTCTAAACTCTTCACTCTATACTCTCAACCCTTATTATACTTATTTCGATACTCAATCGGTGTCAATCCCGTGATCTTTTTAAATAATGTCCTGAATGCTTTAGTGTCAGTATATCCGACATCGTACATCACTTCGTTGATATTCTTTCTGCTACTTTCAAAACTGCGTTTTGCAGACTCGATTTTGACTCTTTGAATATATTCGATGACGGTGTTTTTGGTGGCTTTCTTAAATCTTCTTTCGAAGCTCCGTCTACCTATTGATACCATATTTGCCAGATCATCGACGGTGATTTTGTCGTGGAAATTCTGCTCAATAAATAATTGGGTTTGCAAGACCTCGGCATCATCGTGATTCTTCTGGCCTTCAAACATCATAAAGGCTGCTTGACTGTCGCGATCGATATCTACTGCAAAGAATTTTGATGCCAAAATTGCAGTGTCCCTGTTAGTGTATTTCTCTACCAAATACAAGAGTAAACTCCAATATGAATTAGCACCACCACTTGAATAAATACCATTTTCCTCAGTAATTATGGCACCATCAAGCAGCTCAATTTGCGGATATAATTCTCTAAATTCATTGGCAGAACTCCAATGCGACGAACATTTCTTGCCATCAAGCAAACCAGTTGCAGCCAAAAGAAAGGAACCGACGCACAGTGAGGCCACTTCAGCGCCTTTGGCATGATGTGCGACAATCCAAGGAATAAACCGTTGATTCAACTCGACAGAAGACTTCAAATCTCCACTTAATGCTGGAATAACGATCAAATCCGTTTGCTTCACTTCATTAATCATCATCTCCGGATGCACTGTGTACAAACTATTTTCGAGCTTGACTTCCTTGCTAAGGCCCACTAACTTCACATTGAACAATGGCGCCTTACCGGCTGCAGTCAAAAACTGATTTACAGCCTTGAACATATAATGTGGGTCGGCCACAGCTTCAATAACCGCAGTTTCAGGAATGAGAATGGATACATTTTTCATAACTTAAAGATAGCACAAGCATTTGTCGCAATCAACCCCTTGTAATGTCGTTTTTACACATCACAAGTTAGGAGATAGCTATCGCATCTTTGTAATGTTCAATTAATAGAACTAAATAAACATAAAATGGAAAAGACAAAGATCACGATTCAAACTACCATACATGCACCGATTGACCGCGTGTGGAATGTCTGGAATACTCCCGAGCATATTACCAAATGGGCCACGGCCTCTCCTGATTGGCATACTCCACATGCCGAAAATGATTTACGGGTCGGTGGAAAATTTATGAACCGCATGGAAGCAAAGGATGGCAGCTTTGGATTTGATTTCGGAGGAACTTTCGATGTAGTTGATACAAATGAACGAATTGCCTATATGCTTGACGATAATCGAACAGTTGATACACATTTTTCAACTGAAGGTGGTTCAACTACGATTGTACAGACATTCGAAGCAGAGAACGAAAATCCTATCGAAATGCAAAGAGATGGTTGGCAAGCAATCCTCGACAATTGTAAGGCTTATGCCGAAACGAATTAATTAATCAATAAATCTCGAACAAATGAAGAATCCTATCTATCCATGCCTTTGGTACAACAATCAGGCAAAAGAGGCCGCAGCATTTTACTGCAGCGTATTCAAGAATTCAAAGATTACATCAGAAAATCCCATTGTAGTCAATTTTGAACTCGATGGTAAGAAGTTCATGGGTCTCAACGGAGGACCTGAATTCAAATTCACGGAGGCGACGTCATTCGTCGTCGAATGCGAAACTCAGGACGAAATTGATTTCTACTGGGACAAATTGACCGCAGGAGGCTCGGAATCCCAATGTGGCTGGCTCAAAGACCGTTTTGGCATGTCATGGCAAATAGTACCAAGCATACTTGGAGAACTCATGTCAGACCCTGAAAAAGCGAAACGAGTCATGGAGGTGGTCATGAAGTCGATCAAATTTGATATCGAAGAATTAAAAAATGCCTAAGAAATACCGATTATGATTCAGTCATATTTGACATTCAACGGTAATTGTCGCGAAGCAATGACTTTTTACCAAACATGTTTGGGTGGAGAGCTCGTCTTACAAAAGATCGGAGATTCGCCCTTGTCGGAACAGATGCCTCAGGAGATGAAAGATTGCATCCTACACGCCACGCTTAGTGATGGGCCAAGGATCTTGATGGGCTCAGATATGGTGTCACAAAGGGGACTACTAAGGGGAAATAATGTATCGCTTTCATTAGTATGCCGATCTGAGGAAGAAATCAGGGAAAAATACCAAAAACTAGCAACAGGTGGTTCAGAAGATCATCCAATTGAAAACAGCTTCTGGGGAGCGCTGTTTGGTGATCTCACTGATAAGTATGGCAATCACTGGCTACTTAGTTTCGAACAAAAACAAGCTGCGTCAAGCCATTAATTTTTGACAATCTAAAAAACAAAAAGCAGCATGAAAAAGTATAAGTTCTCTTATTGGATATCGACCGGGCTCATATTCCTTTTTGAAGGTGTAATGCCGGCGCTTACCGGTCAATCAGAAATGGCCAAAGATGGAATTCGCCATCTGGGTTATCCAGATTATTTTGGACTTGCCTTGGTCATAAGTAAGGTCTTGGCCTCTACCCTTCTCATCCTGCCATTTGTCCCACCTAGGATAAAAGAATGGGCTTACGCTGGTCTGAGCTTTGAATTCATATTCGCCATGATCAGTCTTTGGGCAACGGATGGTTTAAGTCCCATGGTTCTATTTCCAATGGTCGTTTTAGGTGTTTTGATGCTTTCGTATTTTAGCTATCGCAAAATTCAAAACAAATCATGGACAGTGTAAAAGCAAATAACATAGACGAGTACATATCTGCTTTTCCTGCGGAAACTCAAAAGCATTTAGAAGCAATCAGGGCGGCAATTCAGAAAGCGGCACCGGAAGCTGTGGAAGCTATCAGTTACCAAATACCAACCTTCAAATTGAATGGTAATCTGGTGCATTTCGCAGCATTTAAGAGCCATATAGGTCTATATCCTGCACCGCAGGGAATCGAAGCATTTAAGGATGAATTGTCCAAATATAAGGGTGCAAAAGGTTCAGTACAATTTCCACTTGACAAGCCAATGCCTTTGGATTTAATTTCCCGTATTGTTAAATATAGGATAGAATTAAGCAAGGCAAAAATAGCGGCGAAAAAATGAGAAAAACTGGAAATTAAGCCTTGAATAAAGCAATGAAGGACAAATAATTATCATTAAGAAAATAGAATTTAAGTATGGGCCTATCATTCGAAATATTCAGAACTTCAGTATCCAATCATCAGATAGCAAATGCTATTTTGAATGAATTAAGTGCCCTATTCCCTTCCTGTAAGATTCTTTTTGATTTGGAAGATTGTGACAGGATTCTCAAGATCAAAGGCCTTGATTTCAGTGTGCCCACTATCATCAGACTCGTTAGTGATACCGGCCATTTATGTCAGCCTCTTGACTGATATTTTCATTTGGCCTGGGGTTTTTGTAAATTTGAAAGGCTGTAATTCAGCACAAGATTCAGATTTATGAAATTTCTCAGCAAAATCCTCAAAGTAATTGGCGCTTCCCTCCTCACCCTGCTTTTTGGATTGACGGTATTTATTTACACCATAACGCCTACTCTCCCAGATGGTACGAATAAGATCATCAAGGAGGTCATCAAGAACCCATTGCCAGAATTAATCACTGGGCAAACGGGGATCGCAAAATCCCATGGTTTGAATATCTGGTATGAAAGCATCCTTCCAAAGACTCCCTCCAAAGGTGCCATTTTGCTCAATATGGGCATTGCTAATGACGGACTTGCCTGGCCGGTACAATTCATTCAAGCTTTGTTGGATTCAGGATATCAGGTAATCCGATATGATTACCGTGGTACCGGCATGTCAGATTGGGTTGATGATTGGGACAAATCCCACCCCTACCCTCTGGTCGATATGGCTGATGACGCAATAGCGATCCTTGACACATTGCATATAGAGAAGGCCCACGTAATCGGCGTCTCGATGGGTGGCATGGTAGCCCAAGAGATGGCTATCAATCATCCTGAGCGTTTATTGTCGCTTACATCGATCATGTCCTCTGGATTTATCACTGATCCTGCGATGCCCAAGGCTTCCAATGATTTAGTCGTCAAGCTAGTGGCAACTGCCTTGCGATACGGCATCATTGGTGGCGAAAAGAATATGTCAAAATTGTTCCTCTCCATCCGAATGATCCTTGTGGGCGATTCCAAAGTCGATCTCAATCAAAAGGAAATGGCAGAGCAGGTCATTTACAACATCAGGCATCGCAAAGGATTCAACAAAAGGGTCTCTCAACAACATCAAGCTGCCGTAAACCTATCTGGTTCTAGATACCACAAACTTAAACAGCTGCAAATGCCGACCTTGATTATTCACGGCAAGCAAGATCCATTTATCTCCATCGCTCATGGGCGCAAATGCGCCGAAATTATCCGCTATGCCGACACATTATGGGTCGACAATATGGGACATGACCTGCCTAATGAATCCCTCAAGCCAATTATTGCGAAGATTGTTTCAAATTTTGATCGGAGGAAACCGTAAGAAGTCGCTGCGCTCCGTTTAGTTGCTTAGTCGTTGAGTTGCTTAGCCGAATCATTCGCTTCGCTCAGATGATTTGATGATTTGATGAGATGAAAAAGTCGCTTCGCTCTGTTTAGTTGTTTAGTCGCTTAGCTGTTTAGCTGAACCAGCCGGGCATTTTCCAGAACCCAAGACCCAGCACCCAGAACCAAAATTTCGCCACACCTCACACCGCACACCAATTCTTGAAATTCGCTACGCTCCCAGTTATGGGAGTTTAGGAGAATCGGGGGTTATGGGAGAATTTCATTGCCTCGGACAGCGCCCACGGATTCGCAATTTTGAAAAAGATACGTGTAGGCGCATAAGATCTTATGCGCGCGCTACAAATAGACATCATCATGAGGAATCAAATGATGATCAGAATTTGGCTGTTTCCCAAAGCCAAACGCCCAACGCCCAACGCCGATTTTCCAGTACCCAGCAACCTTTTCTTACTCCATAAGCCATACGCCCTACGCCATTGAATTTGGAATTGGTACATTTACTGGGACAATGAGATAAGAAACTAATTGGTATCGACAATTCAACTGGAATGAGTTATAAAAGCAGAAAGAAATACGATCGAGAATTCAAGCGGAAGGCTGTAGAATTGAGCTTCCAAAATGAGGATTTGAAGAAGTTAGCAGCGGATTTGGACATCCTTCCAAGCTTGCTGTATCGCTGGCGTAGGGAGTTTATAAAGCAACCTGATGCTGTTTTTTCGGGTAATGGCAATGCAAACTTGACACCTGAGGCAAATGAGTTAGCCAAACTTAAGAAGCAGCTTGCTGAGGTTCAAATGGAACGCGATATATTAAAAAAAGCGGCCGGCATTTTCTCCAAGAGCGATGGAAAAGCTTTCAATTCATAATGGATCATCGAATTGAGTTTCCCATTGAGAAAATGTGTAAGGTCCTGAAATTTTCCAGGAGTCAGTATTACAAGTGGCAAAAACAAGTGCCTGGAAAGTGGAAAAGGTAGGGATGCGATCTATCGCGTCTGGAAAACCAGCTATTGCAACACCAAACATCGCTTCAATAGGACGGGGCTTCAATAGGACTGGGCTTTAGCCGGTCAATGAAGATGCAAGAGTAATTTGGACTTTAGTCCAACCTTGACAATCTGTTGGGCTAAAGCCCAAAATCAATCGATTTCAATTCCAACACTTATGGGAGGTTTCAATGCCCCCAAAATTGTCGCTTTTGGAAAATTCCTCCAGTAATTCGTATTGTCATATTGCTAATGCAGGAGGGGCAATCCCTTGCGGTTGCCCCTGTGAAAACGAATCATTATTTACATCAAACCAATCGTCATTTTTGACAGCTCAATGAGGTATCCTTTTGATCGGCTTGATCATTTGCGTTTTTGTGATTATTCGCTTAAGACTATTTAGATCTTTCAACAGGGGCAACCGCAAGGGATTGCCCCTCCAATTGTTTGCATGAAGCGCTACAAACGAATTTCACCTTGTGGGTCTGTTATCATTGGCTTCAAGCCATCCAAATTGCGCCAATTTTCTAACCCTGGACTCTGAACACTAAACTCGAAACTCTTCCTTACTCATCCATTACCAATTTTCAATTCAAACTTTAACCGAGCTTTGCCTTAAATTACTGCTTCAACAAAAAATGGTGGTGATCAACGCTATCAAAACTCTTTCTTGCAAAATGAACAACCCACTCAAAACCTCCCTCACAACCGCCATCATCATCCATTTTCTGCTGTCGCTTAACAGCTGCGCCAATGGCCAAAGTGCGGATGGCAAATTGAATTTGTCGGTCAGTGATTTTGCTGGCAAGATCAATTCAATGCCCAATGCTACCATTTTGGATGTGCGCACGCCTAAGGAATTCGCAAGCGGGCATTTGCGGAATGCTACAAATGTCGATTGGAATAATGAAGATTTTAGCAGCCGTGTCGAGCAACTTGATAAGTCAAAACCTGTATTTGTATACTGCCTCAGCGGAGCCAGAAGCACTGCCGCCGCAAATAAGATGCGAGCAGATGGCTTCAAGGAAGTCTATCAGATGGATGGGGGAATCATGAAATGGCGCGCTAATAATTTGCCTGAAACAAACTCCAACTCAAATGCATCGCCGGGAATGAGTAAAGAGGATTTTGAAATGAAAATCAACTCTGAAAAAATAGTGCTCGTGGATTTCTATGCCGATTGGTGCGAACCATGCAAACGAATGAAACATTACCTCGATCAGATTGCGACTGACAGAGCTGCCGATGTGCTAGTAATTCATATAAATGTCGAGAAAAATCAGTCGCTTTGCAAAGAATTGAAAGTCGAAACGCTTCCCGTGCTGCAAGTCTACAAAAACAAAAATCTCATTTGGAATCACTCTGGATTTGCAGACAAAGTGGAAGTGCTAAGTCATTTGAAGTAGTCAATAGCATTTCTACAGAATCAAATTAAGATAGATGGATTCAAATCTGAAACAAATCCTCTGGGGCCAATTCGGCGGCTGTATCGACATGCTTAAAAATGCAATTACTGCCTGCGATGAAAGAGACTGGAATCAGCCATCTCAGTTCTGGTACAATGCATACCATTGTCTATTCTACCTGGATTATTATCTCAGCGAAGATGCGGCAAGCTTCGCGCCTCCTCCCCCTTTTGGCTTTTCCGAATTTGATCCCTCAGGTGCTATGCCAGAAAGAGTCTACACAAAAGAGGAATTGCTCAATTACGTACATCATTGTCGAAGCAAATGCAAGGCTCTCATAGCTGGACTGAATGAAGAAAATGCTGCCAAACGCTTTGTGAACGATTACCGAGATTATAGTAGAGTAGAAATCTTGATTTACAACATGCGCCATGTGCAACATCATGTCGGACAACTGAATCTAATCCTCAGACAGCAAGCTGATATTGGTGCCGGATGGGTATCAAGAACTGAAGAAAGTCTATTTTAGTTGATCAAAATATCGTCAAAAATGAATTTGAATCAAGTCACGATTCCTGTCAGCAATCTTGCAAATTCCATTAGCTTCTACACAGCTTTGGGCCTAAAATTAATTGTCCATTCTCCAGCAGAGTACGCAAGGTTTGAGTGCAGTCCTGGAGGAAGTACTTTTTCGCTACATCGTGTGGATAGATTGCCCTCAGGAGATGGCGCTTGGATCTATTTTGAAATAGAGGCATTAGATCAGTTTGTCGAAAATCTGGTAGCTCAAGGTATTGAAATAGAGCAGTTACCTGCTGATAAACCATGGTTGTGGCGCGAAGCTCGTCTAAAAGATCCCGATCAAAATCAATTGATCCTCTATTTTGCAGGAGAAAACAGGCTGAATCCACCATGGCGCCTGGCAGAATCAATTTAAACGCAAATTGTCGTTCAACATAATCGAGGATGCAGTGTTAATGGATGGGAAAATGCAATTCATAATTGTTTGCGTTGGTTTATCAATAAATAGTTCGATTATTACATATGCAGTTAAATTTCCAGAGCAAAAGGCCGCTGATCGATATTTTCTCCTATCTAAGTGATATGGATAAATTTGTCAAAGTGCACCCTGTGATTTACAAAATCAATACGATAGGCGACAACAAATACAAGGCTTACGAAACTTTGAAAATGGGCTTTCTTCCCATAACATTTAACTACTCATTTACTGTAGAGGCGGATCCCAATACTAATGCCATCTTGATTCGTGCTACTGTGATGAAATTGACTACGATTGAGATGACTTTTACACTTAGCCATCAGGAGGGTTTGACAGATATTGTAGAAACAATTCAATTCCGGTCAGTATTGCCAGTGAAATCAATCATGAGAAAGGTGTTCAGAAAACAGCATCGCTTGTTATTTGAAAATATTGAAAAGGCCACTTATCAGCCAATATCCTAGCCAACAATATTGGCCTGCTGCTGTTATGTAATCAAATTACAAATTATGGCAAGTAGATTCTTAGCAGCTTCCCTTTCAATTCTCTCTGTTCTTTCACTCTCCACAATTGCCATTGGGCAGGAATTAAAGACCGTTCCTTCGGTTGATCTCGACAAATATGCTGGCAAATGGTACGAAATCGCTTCCTTTCCCCAGAGATTTCAAAAAGGTTGCCACGCAACAACAGCAACATACACGCTCAGCGACAAGGGCTTTGTGATAGTTGAAAACAGGTGTAATAAGGACAGTATCGATGGCAAAGAATCCTATATCAAGGGCAAAGCTTTCGTCGTCAAAAATACGGGAAATGCGAAACTCAAGGTTCAATTTTTCTGGCCATTCAAGGGCAAATACTGGATCATAGATCTAGCGCCAGACTACAGCTATTCAGTTGTTAGTCATCCCAATATGAAGTATTTATGGATCCTCAGCAGGACCTCTACCATGGATCCTCAAACTTACAAAAAGATTCTTGCGAGCCTCAAAGACAAGGGATTTGATCTGAGCAAGCTACAGACGACGGAGCAGAAGTAGTGGAATAGATATCAAATTTCTAAAATCACACAAATTAGCTTTCATAATCTCCACTAAAATCATTATCTTAGGCAATTATAAGAAGGATCCTTGCAGCTTTGGGCAAGGACTTATCGTCATTTAGACGAAGGATATGTTGAATGATTTATAGATATTAAAACCTATTACCTTGAAAATAATCTTTTGTATACCCCAATTCCTTAGCGTTTGGAAGCATTCTAGGCAATTTTACTTCTCTTCTAAGAAGTTATTCCTGTTATCGTGCGCACTCACTATCAGCTCATTACTGTTTGCTCAAACTTATCCAGCGTGTGGTGTTTACATTAAACCGCCCTTAGAAAATCAGGATTCGTTAAGCAGCCAAGGAATTTTTCTACTCGATCGATTTGGAAATAAGTATTTTCCAGGGGATTTTCTGGATAATGACACCATTCCGTTAGAGGTTGAACCAGGACCTCCTTATTCCTGTTCCTCTGGTTATTATTCTCTCTACTTCAAAGGTTCTTTCTCGAATGATGAAAAAAATACTTTTTGTGCCGTGTTTGATTATCTGTCCTCTCAAATTGCAAACACCACGAGTGATTTGGTCAATATTAGCATACAGAAATCCTCTTTGGATTCTGGCACAATAGCAACAGGATCAGTATTCTACCACGATATTGAATGCGGATTAGGAGATAATCGTGTCCTGCAAAGACTTTACAATCCCAATTTTGAACCCTTGATGCCCTTTGATGGAATCTTACATGTAGCCGACATAGAATGGAATGTAAATCAGAATCCATGTCCATTTGGAATGTTTGATCTTTATACAGTTGCCTTACATGAAGCGCTTCATATACTAGGTTTTGGCTCTCAGGTGGGCATTGCTGGTAATCCAAATGATGGTTTTTTCAGTGAGTGGGATACATTTCTGTACTCTCAATCTGAATCTGACTATTTCTTAAGTGATTCCACTACTTCATACTGTGGAGAGCAAAAGATTTTCAATCATGGTATTTTCAATACTATGCCCGCTGATATCTATTCTCAATGCAATCCTCGTAGTGCATTGATCACGTTTGACCCGACTGCTATTAGCGATATTAGCTCAAATTACTCATTTACTATGAATGAAGGTGGATGGCCCAGGCGCTCAGTCATTTATGCGATGATATATTAATGGAAGCTCAGTTTACGCATTGTGAGATGCATTCGGTTTCTGGTCCAGAGTTTGAGATCCTATGTAAGCTCGGCTACCTCACCGGAGAATGCAAAGAGAATTGCCTGTTAGATGCTGTAAATGATGTTTATACAATCTATACAGATGACATTACTATCAATAATACTGAATTGTTAGCAAATGATTTTGCTCCACTAGCAACTGTTGTGTCCCTAATTCCCGGTTGTGGGGATTACGGGTCGCTGACAATAACTTCCGTTCTTGGTGGCTTTTATATAGATAATCTACCAGTAGGAATTACCGAGTTGTGTTATCAAATCGTGGGCTGTGAAGGCAAAATTGATCAAGCAAAGATCTTCATATCAGTTATATCATCCGTTGCAGATTGTAACTATCCTGAAACCTGTGAGTTGATTGCGTTTGGCACTTTTGAAGGTTTGAGTGCAATTGAACCTTACTCTGATTTTATTCTCAGCAGCGCACTACCAAATGGTAATTCACCTGAACTAAAAGTTAGTTGTTATTCAGCAGCAGCTTGCGGTCCTGCCACTACTATTTGCGATATGGCAAGTCCAGTTTCCAACCATTTTGTTAGCTTCTTCTCCAGTTTTTCAAAGTCCGAAGGCATCTGTCTACCATTGTGTGCCGCTCTTGAAGTTGGTCAATCGTACACGTTTTCCTTCTGGGCTTTTGCACCTTGCAATTTCCGCCTGAGGCCATCTTTTAGCGTGGATAAACCCTGCCCTAAGAATACAGGTGTTTCAGTTGGTGGCGTTCTTGCCCCTGGGCTTGTACTTGACCCCAATCCTGCACCCTGCTCTACTATGCCGCCATATAGCTTTACAGCCACAGCACCTTGGGCAACGTTAAATCTACCTGCAACCTTAGACTTTATTGGACTTCCTACTTGGCAGCAGTTTACCTATACTTTCATAGCTGGGCAACCCTATGAATTCGTAAGTCTAGTTCAATTCCCTTCTGGAACAAGGAGTCTTGACTTAGACAATATTTCTCTTGTCAAAACAAATACCTCCGAAGTCACTGTATCCACTGAAATAATAGGTTGCATCGACGGACAGGCAACAATAGAATACACATTATGTTCCAATGAATTAATAACATTGGATTTGACGGCTTCCTTTCCACCAAGTTCAGGTATTGTATTCAGTAGTTCGGGCGATTTCATCGCGGGTATGGCCACTGTGACCGTTCCCGATGACGACTGTATTACCATTCAATTAGTATTCGATGTAGCGAATTCCGTGGCGGATGGAACTAATTTTGATGTCCATCTACTCGGTGTGGTTGCAGGATTATGTGGCAACGAAATTGACCAAATCGATAATGTGGCAGTCTCTATACCACTACCATCTTACGCTGCTGACTTCCTTGTGTTGAAGGATTGTCCTTTTGTCCAATTCAGGCATCATGGTTCCTCTACTGGTGCACAGCATTCTTGGGATTTTGGCGATGGTCATACGGAAACTAGTCCTGACCCACTGCATCTTTTTGTCGGACTGGGACCATTTACCGTCACACATACCGTAAGCAATCATTGCAATAGTGTCACTTTTGTTCAGGAAGTTGAAGGATGTGAAGAATTTTACTGCCCAATTGAAGAAGGCACTATAGGTATTGATGGTAGAACGACTCCAGTTAAGCTGTCAGATCTCATCACTAACAATGTACTGCCCAGTAATTTTACACAGTATCAGGATTTCTATTTGGCTGGAGTGCTAGAAATCGATATCTCAAATTACCAGTTCGACCATACTAATTGGTTCTGTGATGCAGGATCCGAAATAGTAATTAATGGCGATAATATTGATATCTCAAATACCACGCTAAAGGGTTGTGAAAAGATGTGGAAAGGAATTCGATTATCCACTGGTAGTGGATTAAGAGTCTCCACCTGCACAATCCAGGACGCACAATATGGAATTGAAATAGGTGATGAGGTCGTTTACCTCATATGTTCAAACACGCTATTTGATAAAGATTATATTGGCATTTATGCTGAAGAAGTTGGAACTGGGCTCAAAAATTTTGTTTGGTTGATAAGTGGAAACAGGTTTTATTGTGCTTCAACCTTATTAGATCCATATATTGGCCAAACGGATTACCCATCGGGCTTTGGCAATCCTTTAATTCCAGAAAAAATAACTTACGCAGGAATATCAATATCTGATTTAGCTAATTTTAATATTTCAGGCTATAGCAGCTATCCTGGGAATAATATATTTAAAGGCATTAGAAATGGAATTTTAGGCAGGGAAAGCAATATAAATATTCGGGGAAATACCATACAGGATTTGCAGGGCAATTATGTACTTTGGCCTTTATCGACAGCAAACACTACTTCAGGATTTGGAATTAAATTAGAAAGTATATTGACGCTTGACATCTCAAATAATGCTATTAAAAATGGCTATGTTGGCGCCATGTCAAAATACAATAATAATGCAACCATTAAGATTTCAAATAACACATTAACAAACTTTCACTATAATGGCGCCCCTACACTTTATGGGTTTGGTATATATACTGCATCTGGAAATAACTCAAAACTAACTTTAAGCAATAACTCTCTAAGTGATTGCGGACCTCAAATTGGCGTATTTGACTTTTCCCTTCTAAGCCTATCTATTGAAAACAATACATCAGTTATCGACAACACTGCAGATTTAGGCCGTGGGATTGCCGTATCCCAAGCACTATGCACAAAACCTGGGGGTAGTATTACCAGTAATACAATTAACATGGATGGAGATGGAATTGGAATAGAATTATGGGAAGTGTTCCCATTATCTGCAAATAAAAATACCATAAATCTAAATGGTCCAGCAATACCCCTTGTATTGAATCCTGGTCATGGAATTGAGATCAACAGTTGCGATGCTATACATGTTAGGGACAATACCTTCAACCAAACTGTATCACAAACCACTCCATATAAGGCTGTAATTGGTAGAATTAGCAATAATACAACTTTTTGTTGCAACATTTCAAATGACCTAAATCAGGGATTTTACTTCTATGGAGTTAATCCACTTACTAACTTCCGGAGCAACCAGATGTATAATAATATTCATGGACTTACGCTGAATGAGGGATCCATTGGTCTACAAATACATGCCGGGAATCAATGGTTTGGAACAAACCGTTCAGTTAGGATATTAAGTTCGTCGAGTAACTACGGACTGATTGCGCTAGGAAGTCAATTTAAGTACAATTCTTTCCAACCCAATACAGTGCCGACAACAATAACTCCAAGCAGTATAAGTCTAATTTGGTTTGTACCAGATAATATTAACTCGGCATTATTTTGTAATGAATTACCTGATTGCGGAGTTACACCTTATTTCCTTGGGTCCGGAGGAGAGGAAGAATCCGGTGACAGAAAAAGTTTGTCGAATAATAGTCAATCCTCAGTCATAATCCAGCAACCTCTTCAAAGCTTGAACTGTGATGGTTCATTGATCCAGCAATATATTTCAATTGCCCACGGCGAGACTTTAGGTGGGATCTATGCCGAACAAAATAAATGGGCTGAACAATACAATCTGTACAAGATACTAGATACCATTCCTGCATTCCTTTTGGCAAATTGTTACGTTTTAGACAGTTTCTATCACAATTCGGATATATATGAATCCTACTATGCTATTGAAAAAAAGATCCTTGTTGCATTTCAACTTGCTCCGGAGCAACAATCTCTGTCGGATGAGGCGAAATTAACAATTGAATACTCCATGGCTCAGATTGACTCAATTTATGGTATTGTATCTGAGCCGGGGGCTTTGATCCAATATATTAACCAAATTTTAGTGGTACAGGAAATAATCAAGGACAAGACTGAAGTCCTAAATGAAATAAATTTGCTTGTTCACGATAAGGCAAAAAGTATTGGATATTCCCTTCAGGGGCAAATCCTGGAATTGCCGGAAGCGCACTATTTCCTCCATGAACTCAAGGAAATCTGGATCATCGAAGCTAAAAAATTAAAAGTAGGTCTGGATTCATTGAATCAATCAGATTGGACAATCATCAATACAATCGCAGATCTATGTCCCCTTGAATATGGGAGGGCTGTTGGAATTGCCCGAAGTTTAGTGCAATGCAAAAAACTGACCGAATTCCCAATAGTGGACGATGTATGCAATGGAGAATTGATCGAGAACAGGGAAAGAAAGGAAGCGGAACCTAATTTTGTAGTATATCCCAATCCATCCAAAGGTCAATGGGAATTGGAGTCAAATTTTAAAGAAAAAGGATATTTCGATATCATTGTAACAAATATGCTTGGAGAGTTTATTTTTAAAGATACATATCCAAAGCAGATTAATGCCAATAAGATTGAAATTCCTACAGCACCATCGGGCATCTATTTTTTGCATGTGCAGGATGGTGGGAAGACTATTTTTAGGCAAAAACTGATTTTACAGAAATAATCAGTTATGCTTCAAAAACTCCTTTATATATCTATTTTTTTGCTTTACATAACCCATGTAAACGCCCAAAAACAGGACAATATTTGGTATTTTGGCTGGGGCTTTAAACCTAAAACTGATTCAACTAACATAGCAGATAGTACCTGGGGCGGAACCAATTTTGACTTCAATTTTGATCCCCCTAAAATTTATTATGACCCTATCCGTAATCTTTCTATTGAAGCTAGTAATGCATCTATTTGCGATGAAAACGGGGATATGATCTTCTATTCTAACGGTATGCAAATCGCTGCTGCAGATGGGAGTTTCATAGCAGATACAATTGCATATAACACTTTTTGGGAACAAAATAAAATAATATACGAATCAAATATCTATACTTACGGAAATGGGCTACCTCATACTTCACTAATTCTTCCAGCACCAGGGTCAATTGGTCTTTATT
>JBDSUZ010000145.1:0-4682 GCA_039927395.1 Saprospiraceae bacterium
AATGGTTTTTTCAAGCCGAATATTTCCAGCATGGTGGGCAGTTTGTATCCTAAACAGGAAAAATCAAAACTTGACTCTGCCTTCACTATCTTTTATATGGGTATCAATATCGGTGCGTTTCTTGGCCAGTTGATCTGTCCATTATTGGGAGATGTGATTGATGGAAATAATGTCAGAGACCTTACTGCATTCAGATGGGGCTTCCTTGCAGCATCAATAGCGATGGTCACAGGAACGCTAGTATTCCTCTTCTTAAAAGACAAATATGTTGTAAACCCGCAAGGAAGGGCTATTGGTGGATTGCCGAAGCATAACGTAAGCGAAGATTTTGAAGAAGGTGAATCACAGACTGCTGTATTTTCAAGCAAATCCTTGATGCTTTCAGTTGCTGCTTTCCTAGCTTTATTCTTTGGCATCAAATATGGCATTGGAGGAGAAAATTTTGTTCAAAATACAATCTATCCGATCATCTATGCGAGTGGTATCACCTTGGCGGGATTGATTATCTCAGATACATCACTCACCAAAGTAGAGAGGCAGAGGATCATCGTAATTTATATCGTTTCATTCTTTATCATCTTCTTCTGGGCGGCATTTGAGCAAGCTGGATCTTCACTGACTTTCATTGCAAATAATCAGACTGATAGACACATTTTCGGCTGGAATATGCCTCCGTCAATGGTTCAAATATTTAATGGTTTATTCGTCGTTGCTCTGGCTCTACCATTCAGTTTTCTGTGGGATAAACTGCGCGCCAAGGGCCGGGAACCAATTTCACCGCTAAAACAAGCAATTGGTTTAGCATTGATTGCGGTTAGTTATTTTATCATTGCCAACAACGTCAAAGACCTTGGAAACTCTGGTCTACTTGCAGTGAAATGGCTAATCTTACTCTATCTGATCCAAACTTGCGCAGAACTTTGCTTGTCTCCAATAGGACTTTCTCTAGTAGGTAAATTATCTCCAAAGAGGTTTTCATCTCTATTGTATGGTGTATTCTTTATTTCAAATGCCGCAGGTTATGCCTTGGCAGGAACATTGGGTTCGATACTGCCTCCCACTGGTGAAAAATATGTGAAGGCTACAGAGTTGGGCATTAATTTGCAAGGCGTGTTGGAAAAAACTGTCACTCCTACAGTAGAGCAGTTAAAGCTGCTTAGCGCAAATCAGATCATAAACGAATATCCAACTTTCGCAGGATTTCAGATCACAAGTCTTTACGAGTTCTTTATGGTATTTGTAGTGCTTTGTGGTATCGCAGCGATCATACTTGCTGGATTGACTCCGATACTAAGGAGAATGATGCACGGGGTCAAATAAGTTGTATTTTCTTGAATTGAAGATAAGTTATTGATAAAAAAAAGAGAGCTGAACCAATATGTTTGGCTCTCTTTTTTCTTTAAAACATAGACAAAATGGCATCACAGACAAACCATGCATTGACACTGGAGGATATCCAGAATTTCAAGGGGAAATATCCAAAGCAACTTTGGTACTTATTCACCGTGGAGATGTGGGAACGTTTCTGCTTTTACGGGATGAGGGGAGTCCTTGCGATATTTATGGTCAATGAACTTGTGCTGTCAGACAAGGATGCAAATCTTAAATACGGCGCGATTCAGGCATTTGTTTATGCTTTTACTTTCATCGGAGGAATATTTGCAGATAAGATCCTAGGGTTTAGGAAATCCCTAGTGTTCGGTGGATTGTTTATGATATTTGGCAATTTCTTAATTGCCTTTTCGCCTAAGGACATGTTTTATATTGGTATTACATTGACCATTATAGGGACCGGTTTTTTCAAACCCAATATCTCATCTATGGTGGGTGACCTCTATAAAGAAGGGGACCCTCGTAGAGATGCAGGCTTTGGTTTATTTTATTCAGGCATCAATATTGGCGCATTATTGGGTGGCGCATTATGTGTTTATCTAGGCAAATACTATTCTTGGAGCTATGCTTTTTTTGCCGCAGGCGTTGTAATGATCATCGGCGTCGTGACATTTTTATTTGTCAAAAAACATCTTGGTCCCATCGGCGAAAGCCCCTTGAGAGAGGCATCTGTTGGCAAGAAAAGAAACATGGAGCTCCTTGTTTATGTTGGAGCATTGTTGTCAATCCCTCTGATACTCGGCATGATCAAAAACACGAGGTATACTGATATGTTCATGTACATCATCGGCCCAGTTGCCCTTGTTTACTATTTCTATGAAATCTATCTGGTGAAGGATGCTAAAGTCAGAAAAAAACTGATCGCGGCCTTATTGTTTATCCTATTCTCGATCATCTTTTGGGCATTTTTTGAACAAAGTGGTGGCTCTCTCGCCTTGTTTGCTGAGAAGAATCTTACGCACACGGTGCTATTCTTCAACATAGATCCCAACATAATTAACAACTCGGCCAACTCACTATTTGTGATCATTTTTAGCCCCCTAATTGGCTTATTGTGGTACTGGATGGCTAAGAGGAAGATGGAGCCAAATACTGTTGTGAAATTCAGCCTTGCATTTCTATTTCTTGCCGCTGCTTTTTATCTGTTTTATGCTACAATATTTACAGCAGATGCCTCAGGTATAGCATCATTGAATCTCTTCACAGGAGCCTATTTGGTGATCACCATTGGAGAATTATGTCTATCCCCGATCGGATTGTCGATCATGACCAAACTATCGCCACGCAAGCTCGGCGGTATGATGATGGGTATGTGGTTTCTAGCGAGTGCATATGGCCAATATGTGGCAGGTTTGTTAGGGGCGGGAATGTCCTTACCTGCCGAAGAAGCCACCTTGATGCAGAAGTTGGAGTCCTATACATCGGGATACTATTCGCTTGCGATCTACGCATTGATTGCCGGTGTACTATTGTTAGTTCTGTCGCCAATGATCAGGAAGCTGATGCAAGAAGTGAAATAGTTTACGAGAAATTGCGACTGAGAATTGGCGCTATCGTACAAACTTCAATTTGTCGAGCATGACTTCGCTAATGGCGTCGGCATAGGTGCCATATGCGTCTAGCAGCACTCCTTTGACCTTGTGATCGGTTGAAGAGATCGCGTACAGCACTTCATTGTCTCCTGGATCATTCATGCCTTCGAAGCGATATACTTCGTCAATCTCAAAGTCTTCAGGATGAATGATAAGAGAATGCTCTTTGCACTCGATACAGTCTGGCAATAGATTGAAATTGGCACTGTAGCCTCTTGCAGCTAGATCTTGCAAGGCTTCAGTAACAGTATCGTATGAATGCATAAGGCTGATATTTGTATAAGCAAAGTAGACAGAATACAAATGCCTGGGTAGCGACTATTGTTTTTCGCTAGTCCACTTTAGCAAGTTTTCGCAATTGCTATATGTTGGATTGATCCAAATGAATGTGCTGCCGATTTTGCTATTGAGCCATTTTTCGAGCTCCTCATTTTTCTTAGATTCTGTAGCGATTGTCTTTATCCTCGTAAAATCCTGCAGGAGATTAGCCCTATGTGGATTGCTGCGTGAGTCAAGTCTTATCAGACGATAGTACGTCTCTCCTGCTTGGTCCTTGAATTCGATGGCGTGCGTCATTGAGCCCACAGCAATAGTATCTACCGCAAAATATATATCCGGATCCATCTCATCCACTTCAAAGAATGTGTTGCCCGATTGTGCATTGATCATTCGACCGCCATTGCTGAAACTCTGTTGATTCTTATCGCTGTATTTCTTCACGGCGGCTTCAAAGGTGATTTTACCTTTTGATATTTCATTGCGAACAGAATCTAAGACTGCTTGACTCAGATCCAGATCGCCTTGACTGATCTTTGGCTTGATCAATATATGACGCAGGTGGATGGTATTTCCGCGACGCTCGATCATTTGCATCAAATGGAAACCGAATTCGGTTTCTATTATTCCTGAATATTCTCCTTTCTCAAGGTTATAAGCCGCAGCTTCAAAAGGAAGCACAAAAGTCCCTCTTTTTTGAAATCCCAAGTCACCACCTGCACGACCTGATCCTTCGTCTGCCGAATATTTCTTAGCGAGCGTAGCGAAATCTTCATTGCCTTCAACTATCCTCTTGCGAATGCTTTCCAACAGATCAATCGACCTTTTCCTTTCCTCAGCATTTACTTTTGGTCTGATCACAATTTCCGAGAGTTCTACTTCCGCACTGAAATATGGTAAGCTGTCTTTTGGAATGCCGTCAAAGAATGTCTTTACTTCCGAAGGAGTGATTTTGACCATTTCCAATACCTTGCTTTGCTGACGTTCGAGCAATATCTGATCCTTCTGCTCATTGCGCATATCGGCTTTCACCGCAGATACAGATTTGCCATAGTAGGTCTCAAAGTAGGCGTTGTCGTTGTTCATCATGCCCAATATCTTGTCGACGCGAGCATTGAGTTGAGCATCAACTTCCTCGTCTTTCACCTCTACAGAGTCCAATTTGGCCTGGTTGACCAATAGCTTTTGAAACATCAGATTGTCCAGCAGTATGCATCTTGCATTTGGTGGTACATCTGTCATCTTAGCTGTTTGATATGTATAAGTTTGCTCCAGATCTGATAGCAACACATATTCGCTACCAACTTTGGCTATGACTTCATCGACCAATTGTCTGTCTTGAGCAATACTTGGCAATGCGCAAAGCAAAAGAAATAGCAAGAATATATTTTTCATAAATAGCTTTTAGGAAAATCAGTTGAT
>JBDSUZ010000146.1:0-4510 GCA_039927395.1 Saprospiraceae bacterium
AGCAATTGCTGATAAAGCATTTGAAGGTGATTATCAAGGTATACCTGTAATTAAATATGACGCTGCTTTGTACGGTGAAGTTCAAAAGCCAGGATTAGGTCCATTGCATACTGAGTTTGACGGCAAAGGCAACGCTTATACTTCAATGTTTGTTTCTTCTGAAGTTGTAAAATGGAATATTAAGGATTTAAAGGTGCTGGATCGCGTGCCTACCTACTATTCTGTAGGTCACCTTATGATACCTGGTGGCAATACCGCTAAACCTTATGGAAAGTACTTAGTTGCTTACAATAAAATTACCAAGGATCGTTACCTTCCTACAGGTCCTGAGCTTTCTCAAAGTGCGCAGTTATATGACATCAGTGGGGATAAGATGAAATTGATATTGGATTATCCCACCATTGGTGAACCCCACTATGCTCAGGCTGCCCCTGCAGATCTAATCAGAAATAACGGGCAACTCAAGATCTTCAAAATTGGAGAAAATAAGCACCCATATAAAACAGATGGCGAAGCTAAATCAAAGGTTGTCAGAGAGGGAAATACTGTTCATGTTTATATGACAGCAATTCGTTCTCACCTTGCGCCGGATAATATTGAAGGTGTCAAGATCGGTGATGAAGTGTATTTTCACGTTACCAATCTCGAGCAGGATTGGGATGTTCCTCATGGGTTTGCTATTAAAGGAGCCAGAAACGGAGAACTTTTAGTCATGCCTGGTGAAACTGTCACCTTGAAATGGGTTCCCGAGCGTGTAGGTATTTTCCCTATGTATTGTACAGATTTTTGTAGCGCATTGCATCAGGAGATGTCTGGCTATGTTAGAGTTTCGCCTAAGGGTAGTAATGTGCCTCTTATTTCAAGTTTAGGAAAACAAGGCAATGCTGAAGCTAAGTAGTTTTTTTACGGGTTAAATTTTTGAATGAGGGAGCAGTTTTGTAATTGTTACAAACGGCTCCCTCTTCGTTTTGAAATTGCAAGATTATGAGTAACAAAATTTCCAAATTGTCGATCGGTTTACTCGTAGTTTCGGCTCTTTCGCTCCTGATTTCCATTTTTGTTCCGATTTGGCGCATTGAACTGGCAGCACCCCAATATCCTGAAGGCTTGATGTTGTTTATTTATGCCAATCGGATTGGTGGAAATGTTGATATTATCAATGGGCTCAATCACTATATTGGGATGAAGACTCTACATTCAAATGACTTTGTCGAGTTTACCGTCTTACCTTATCTCATTAGCGCATTGATCCTTCTGATCTCATTTTCAGCTTATCGAGCAAGAAAGAGTTGGTTATACATTTCATTTGCTGCAATTGCAGTATTTGGTATAGCAGCGATGGTCGACTTTTGGTTTTGGGAATATGATTATGGACATAATCTCAATCCTGACGCTGCGATCATCGTACCGGGCATGTCTTATCAGCCTCCCCTGATTGGGTATAAACAATTACTAAATTTTGGTGCGTATTCTGTTCCAGATATCGGGGGATGGTTGTTTGTTTTAGCTGGAATCTTGCTATTGATAGCCACACTCAAGGAGAGCGGATTATTCAGAAGATCTTCAAAAGGCAAGCTCAACTTTTGGGCACCCTTGCTGATATCCACAACCTTTTTGTTTTCATGCGGAAATACTGGCTCCAAAGAAATTGCTCTTAATTCTGATCAATGTCAAAGTTGCCGTATGACGATTGTCAATGGCAAATATGCTGCGGAGATCGCTACAGTGAAAGGCCGATTTTACGTTTTTGATGACCTATATTGCCTTCATCAATTTATGTCCAATAACGAAGATTTTGATATTCGTTCGATCTACATTGGTGATTTCCAAAAGAATAATGAATTAATAGATGCAAAAAAAGCATGGTATGTCAATCATGAAAGTATTAAGAGTCCCATGGGTGGCAACACTGCCGCTTTTAGCGAAAAAAGTACTGCTGACGAATTTGCCCTGAAATTAGGTAGTAAGGTACTTGTATGGGACGACCTACAAAGGAAGTAATGCACAATGTCCGGTAAATCTCTTATTCTAATTCTAAGCCTTTTATATTGCTGTAGTGCTGATGGCCGTGTTATTTCCGTCGGGAGGCAAATGCAATTCCATAGTATCAAGGAGGCGTTATTAGAGGCGAATAATGGCGATACTATTCTGGTCAATAGGGGATTGTATAAAGAAGGCAACCTGATCATAGGTAAGTCTATCTTTCTGTCCGGTATCGATATGCCAGTACTTGATGGTGAAAAGAAGTATGAGATTATCTCAGTCAAATCTAGCAATGTTACTATTCGTGGATTTAAGCTCCAACACTCGGGCTTTGCAAGTATAGGAGATCCTGGTGCTATTAAAGTGTATTCAAGTAGTAACGTAACGATTGAGAATAACTACCTATTCGACAATTCTTTTGGGATCTACCTTCAGTATTGTTCCAATAGTAAAGTCCTCAATAATATCATAGTGGCTTTTGGCAAGAAGGAGCAGGAAATTGGCAACGGTATTCATTGCTGGAAGAGTGACAGTTTACAGATTTGCGGCAATCGAATTTCAGGGCATAGGGACGGAATATATTTTGAATTTGTCACTCACTCGGTAATCTGGAGAAATCTGTCAACTAATAATATCCGTTATGGATTACATTTTATGTTTTCAAATAATGATTCCTACTTCACTAATTACTTCAAGCACAATGGCGCTGGTGTTGCAGTAATGTTTAGCAGTTATGTGGTGATGATGAATAATACTTTTGAGGAAAACTGGGGAGACGCGGCTTATGGTCTCTTATTAAAGGAGATTTCAGACGGCTTTATGGGAGGCAATACCTTCATTAAGAATACCACCGCCATATTCATGGATGGGACTAATAGAATAAGGATGGAAAAGAATATCCTAAAGGCAAATGGATGGGGCATGAAGATGCAAGCAAACTGTGTAGACAACTATATTGAAAACAACAATTTTTTAGGCAATACCTTTGATGTCGGGACAAATGGTACCCTGACTTTGAACATATTTAACGAGAATTATTGGGATAAATATGAAGGATATGATCTCAATAGAGATAGAATTGGAGATTTACCATATCATCCATTAAGTCTTTTTTCGGTGATTGTAGAGCAGAATCCTCCCGCAATGCTCTTATACCGGAGTTTTATGGTAAGTCTATTGGACAAATCAGAAAAGATACTTCCGAGTCTGACTCCTGCGAATTTTATTGATAATAGACCTGTTATGATACCATTTGCCTTATGATAGAGATTCAGGCAACATCAAAAACGTTTGGCAAATTGCCGGTACTGCGTGATATCAACTTGCGACTTGACAAAGGAGAATGCATTGCATTGATCGGTCCCAATGGTTGCGGCAAGACAACCTTAATTAAGAGCATTCTTGGTATGGTCATGCCAGATACGGGCGATATTCTGTTTAATGGAAAAAGCATAAAAGGGGATGATTCGTACAGGCGTAATATTGGATATATGCCTCAGATTGGACGATATCCTGAAAATATGAGTATCGGGCAAGTGCTCAGCATGATCAAAGGAATCCGAAACAGCCTTAATCCCTTGGATGAAGTGCTCTATCAGGAATTTGAAATTGAGAAGATGCTTCACAAGAGAATGAGAACACTCAGTGGAGGTACCGTTCAGAAAGTTAGCGCAACCATTGCACTTCTTTTTAATCCAGAGGTTTTGATTTTAGATGAACCAACTGCGGGTCTTGATCCACTTGCAGCGGAAATATTGAAGACGATGATTATCAAAAAGAGAGATGAAGGCGCTCTGATATTGATCACCTCGCATATACTTAGTGAGCTCGAGGATATTGTGACTCAAGTCGTATTTATGCAATCCGGGGACCTTATTTTTCACAAGGATGTGTCAGCTTTGAAACTAGAGTCGGGGCAGAATACCATTTCAAAATCAATCATTCACATACTAAAGCAAAGAACTGAATGATAAGGGTTCTTAAATATGTTATACTTGATATCCTAAAGAACAAAATTGTTCTTGCTTATGCTATAATACTATCACTATTTTCATGGAGCGCCTTCGGACTAGAAGATAATGCGACAAAGGGATTGTTGACTCTACTCAATATCATTCTTCTTATTGTACCCTTGGTATCCATATTGTTTTCTACTATCTATATTTACAACTGTAGCGAGTTTATCGAACTGCTAGCAAGTCATCCTGTTCGACGTGGCGCCATTTGGAAGGCCTTGTTTGCAGGACTTGCCATAAGCCTGTCTGCGGCCTTTCTGATAGGTGCGGGAATTCCCATTCTTATATTTGCCACTTGGAAACTGGCCTTGACTATGATATTGACTGGTGTATTGCTCAGTATTGTGTTTGTAGCACTTGCTTTTTTGAGTGGCATCTTGAGCCGAGATAAAGCCAAGGGAATTGGAATTTCGATTTTACTATGGTTATATTTTGCCCTCCTTTTTGATGCCTTAGTCCTGTTTCTTCTATTTCAATTTGGTGACTACCCGATTGAGAAAAATGTGGTTATT
>JBDSUZ010000147.1:0-13344 GCA_039927395.1 Saprospiraceae bacterium
CATTTTCCTGTGATTTTTTCTCTTTCCAGCGCTTCCATGTAGCACCCATCACCTTATTCAATCCCTTGTCGATCACAAAATGCCTTGCGAGATTCATCAAGCCATGCAATTTAGATCCTATTCCATCCATTGCTCGTAATGATATCGAATAACCGCCTTCGGTGTAATAGATATAGTGCCAATATAGGCTAGGAATATATAATGTCTCACCATGTTTGAGTTCAGTCTCAAATCCCTTGGCATATTTAAATGCTGGGAATTTCTTGTAATCAGGATGATCGACATTAACCTCCGCTTGCACTGTAAATGGATGGCTATACAAGTATGGAGCCTGATCAGGTGCAAACAACACGATCCTCTTGGTCGTAACGAAATGAGTGATAAACACGTTGGAGCAATCAATATCGTAGTGAAGGTTGGTCACTGCTCCTTGACCACCAAAGAACATAAACGGATATTCTTTGACGAAGCCTTTCATGATCTTTGGAATCTTTACATCATCCACCAAAGTTGGCGCCGCCTTGAATATATTCCAAAGGAATAGTCGCAGTTCTGTTGGACCCCTTTGTATCATATCGAGGTATTCACCAAATGGGATTTTCATTTTTGGTGACATGTAGCCTTTGCCTGGTAAATGGTAATCAGGGCCGATTAGCGGCACTATCAACTCTCCGTGATTTTTCTTGAGCCAATCAAAGGTCCATTTTTTTGTCGCTGGCCAGTCTTTGGCCAAATCCGTGAATATTACGGGCCTTTTTTCCTTCAAGTAGGTCGCCTGAAATTCTTCAGGACTGAGCCCAGTTCTACGTTCTATTTGTTCTAATTCCATTTTGTAATAACATTCAGTCGCTTTCAAAGCACAAGTTACACGCTAATATAAATTTCGCCTTTTGAATTTCAAAGTTCTTTACCCATGTGTTCCCAGACTCTCATCAGGTGCCGGGCTTATTCGACTAATCCTCTTTTTGAGGATCGGATATGCAAATACGACGATAAGGATTAGGAAGACACCCATGTAAAACTGAATTGACAATTCTTTGTTCTCATGCAAGAGTAAAATGGCCAAAATAATTCCATACACTGGCTCCAAATTTATCGTAAGATTTGCTGCAAAGGCACTTAAATACTTGAGCGAGCGCAAAGACAATACATAAGCAAGTGTAGTGCAAAGTAAGGCAAGTACTAGCAAATATCCCAAATCAGTAGCATTGGGCCAAAATTTGACATCGGGCTGGCCTATTACCAGGAACAGCACTACCAAGCTGAGCAGTATCGTAGCACTTCCGAGTTCAATAAATGTAATGTTAAGCGGATGCGTCCGATCGATATATTTTTTATTGAATACTGAAAATAGAGTACCGAAAAGTGCTGCGAGAATTCCAAGCCAAATACCATGTAACATCGCTAAATCAAGATGTTGCACGATAAGTATCATTCCGGGAATTACCAGAGCACCTACCATCAATTCTAGCCCTTTGATTTTCTGCCTGAGAATCAGTGGTTCGATTAAGGCCGTGAATAAGGAGATAAATGAAAGGCAAATTAGGGCTATCGAGGCATTTGACTCTTTGATCGAGCCATAAAAGCACAACCAGTGAGCGGCCACTAGCCAGCCTATGCCCATAAATCGTATAAACATGCCGCGGGACATCTGCTTGAGCAGAGTTGATACTTTGACAAAAAATAACAAGCTCAAACAGGTAAACAGGACCCTCCACCAGACTAGCATGATGGCATTGAGCTCTATCAGACGTCCCAGGATTGCCGTAAAGCCAAATAGTAGTACGGCAATATGTAATTCGAGGGTTGCTCGTCGGATTGGCTGCATAGGCGCAAAGGTACAAGTTGACAGCAGTTTTGAGCCTTTCTATTTGGGAAATGCAGGACTATCGATCCATTTGAAATTGGACCTCAATACCTGAAGAAATTCCTCCCTTGGAATTGTCTTAGCTCCAAGAAATAGAAGATGCTGCGTGCGTTGCTGACAATCAATCAATTGATAGCCAAGCGACTCAAGGGCACGGACCATCGATATGAAGCCATACTTTGATGCATTAGGAACTTGTGAAAACATCGACTCCCCAAAAAATACTCTTCCCATCGCAACTCCATACAGTCCACCTACCAGTTCGTCGCCATTCCAGACTTCTACTGAATGGGCCCAACCGGAGCGATGCAATGCGCTGTATGCTTCTATCATTGGCTCTTGAATCCAACTGCTTATTATGCTATTTCTGGGTATAAGTTGGCAAGATTCCATTACTCTGGTAAAACACTGATCGTAAGTCAGCGTCCATTTTGGCTGATTAAATAAGGATCTCATGCTTTTGGGAACATGCAATTCTGAGGGGATTAGCACGCAACGCGGATCTGGAGCCCACCAAATTATTGGATCCTCTGGATTGTACCATGGAAATATGCCGAATTGGTAAGCCAAGAGTAGACGTTCTTCTGACAGATCACCTCCTATTGCCAATATTCCATCCGAATCAGCTAGAGAGGGATGGGGAAAATACATTTAGGATTTGGGTAAATGCGCTGCGAGGATTATACTAAGTCCTCCACTACAGCATTGAGGCCGCGATCGACTAGTGCTGTGCGCAAGGGACGCAGCACAGATTTTGGTGCCGTCTTAACCGTTGCTTTGCCTTTGAAATGAATGAGATAGGCCAATTGCTCTGATTGTTCTTGCGTGTGTTGCAGGATTTCAACGAATGTATCAATGACCCATTCGAATGTATTTATCTCATCATTGTACACGATCAACACTGCCGGCTCGCCAGTATCGATATCGTCCAGATGATCCTGGAGCAGTACTTCTTCTATTACTTCTGTATGTTCGACCATCCGTTGAAGGTTTGGCTATTATGCGCGATTAGAGGATCAAAGTTAAGCCATCTCCTGTAAAGTTCGTCTTATCTCTTCGAAATTCGGTAAAATATTTGCGGACTCCAGTATTTCCTGATGCCTTATCACTCCTTGCCTGTCGAGTACAAAAGACGATCGTTTTGTTACGCCAAGCATGCCCAAAATGAACTCTTCATATAGGCTATTATAGGCTCTAGATGCTATCTTATTGAAATCAGAAAGCAACTCAAATGGAATTTTCTGATCTTCTTTGTATTTGGCGAGTGTCCAGAAAGTATCCGTTGAAATTCCGAATATCTTGGCGTCTAGCTTTTTGTATTCTGCGAAATTGTCGCGCAGATAGCACATTTCGCTGTCACAAGTACTTGAGAAAGCTGCGGGAAAGAAGAGTAATACGACCTTTTCACCTCTGAGCGAGGACAGTGACACCAATTTTCTGTCCGTGGCGATTAGGTTAAATGCAGGAGCCAAATGCCCGATGAAAGAGTCCATGTCTTGGTATTTTGCGAAAAATAAGCAAATGGGGATCAATCATTCGCTTTTGCTCTTGGAATAGTAGCCATCAGTGGCTTCAATACGAAACTATTCAAATGCAATTGGAGGTAGTATATTTGAGTACTTCATGATAAGAGCCTTTCATTGCATACTGGTTTTGATTCTGTTGCTTCCGCTCAGCGCTGAGGCGCAAATGGATAACAGAGTGCTCGGCGAGGTCAGCCAATCTGTCAATTTGCCATTCAGTATCTACAATGGGTTTATCGTGGTGGAAGTGTTAATGGATGACATTCTGCCCGTTCATTTCATATTTGACACGGGCGCAGAACAGACTTTGGTACTCAAGCCGGCGCTCATTCCAATACTTGATCTCAAAATAGGTAGGCGTGTCAAATTGATTGGGGCCGATCTCAGTAGGGAAATGTTTGGCCTCACCGTCCGTAAATTTGATTTGCAGCTAGCTGGCACATTGCGAGTCAACACTGACCTAATAGTATTGGAGGAGCCCTATCTCAATTTAGATGAGATAGCAGGGGTCCCAATCGAAGGAATTTTGGGTGCAAATATCTGGAAGAATTATGTGGTAAAAATCGACTACAATAGGCAGCGGATCACCCTTTACAACCCTGACAACTTTTCGGGAGTGCCTGAAGGATATATTCAGCAAAAGGCGGATTTTGTACGCAATAAGCCATATCTGGAGGTCGATGCTCAGTTTCAAGCAGGAATCACCGTGCCGCTCAAATTGCTTTTAGATACAGGAGCAGCAGTTCCGATCGTATTGTATACCAATCAGGAATCAAAGATTACCTTGCCGCCAAATACAATTAAAGGTCGTCTGGGAACTGGTCTGGGAGGCTTTCTTGAAGGATTTATGGGCAGGGTGCATGAATTGAAATTCGAAGGATTCCAATTTCAGGCCCTGATAGCAAGCTTTCAGGATCTCGACTCACTCAAGTTGCAGATGGTCGACTCAAGCCGAAATGGCATTTTGGGCAACTTGCTTTTGAAGAAGTTTACCATTGTGATTGACTATGTGCAGCAGAAGGTGTACATGCAGCCTAACAATAAGTTCAATGCTCCCATCGAATTTGACCGATCAGGACTTGTGCTGATTGCTGCAGGGGCCAATCTTGACCGCAAGATGGTATTGGACATAGTTGATGGCTCGCCGGCTGATCTGGCAGGAATCAAGCCGGGTGACTTCATCACAAAATTTCAGGCTATGCCTGCCACATTGTATAGTTTGGGCAAGATGACCACCATTTTATGCGGCAAAAAGGGCAAAACTATCAGAGTTCGTCTTTCTCGCGACGGCAAGTCAAAACGAAAGTCATTTACCCTACGGGACCTCATTTAGGCAAAATCAGGCTTTTCGAAGGCGATTTTGTTGCATTTGCCCTGATTTTCCTCATATTTTTTGCATAAGTTACTTGTACAGGCTGTAAAAGTATTTTATCTTTGCACCTCAAATAAAAATTAAGCAAATGTTCGCAATTGTAACCATTGCTGGTCAACAGTTCAAAGTTGAGGAAGGTCAGAAGATCTTCGTCCACCAGCTGAGTGCAACGGAAGGCGAGCAGGTAACTTTTTCAGATGTGCATATGATCACCGATGGTGACGATATCACAGTGGGAAAACCTGTCTTGGAATCCGCGAGTGTCAGCGCTACCGTGCTAGGCAATCAAAAAGGGGATAAAGTCACCGTCTTCAAAAAGAAGAGGAGAAAAGGATATCGCGTAAAAAATGGCCACCGCCAGGCTTTTACTCAGATCCAGATCAACTCAATCCTCGCCTAAATTTCATCACAAGCAATCTAAAGAGACCATACCATGGCACATAAGAAAGGGGCGGGTAGCTCAGATAACGGAAGAGATAGCATATCCAAGCGATTGGGTGTGAAGCTTTTTGGTGGACAAAGCGCCATCGCAGGTAATATTATAATTCGTCAGAGAGGCACACGTTTTCATCCGGGGAACAATGTAGGAATGGGCAAAGACCATACCTTACATGCACTTGTTAATGGAAAAGTAGCTTTCAAGAAAGGACGTCAAGATCGCACTTATGTGCATATCCTTCCTGCTGAATAAGCTTCCGCTAAACAAATTTCAAAAGCCTGTGTTCGCTCTGAATACAGGCTTTTTTTATTGCCAAAAATCTCCCTTAAGGAAAAAGGACAAAGGAAAAAGGCCTATGCCAGGGTATCGACGTGCGGAGTAGTTGATCAAAATGATGATTCGATTAGTGGATTAGTTGAATCCCTTGAATTTGACTGTTCCCAGCACCCAACGCCCAAAGCGATGTGTTCCCCTTCTCTGAAGCGGTGGCCGATAGGCCGGGATAGTTTTCTTGAAAATTCCGGTAGATTTTGAATAGCTCCTGATTCTCTCTTAACTCCCGATACTCTCTTAACTCTAATTAGTTCCCCATCTTCGCGGGTCCACCCCTCAAGAGGGTAACAGACTCATTTGGCAGTGTATATGCAAGTGTCGGCAATTTCATACCCCGTTGCTGAGAGAGTCGAAACCTGCTGGTATTAAGCTACTCCCACGACTCCAGATTCTCCCCAAACTCCCAAACTTCCCTAGCCCTGGCTTCAGGTAATTTATTGTAACACTAATTTCCTTACTAGCACTTCAGAACCCGCCTGCATGCGCAATGTGTATATTCCTGCCGGAAATGCCTGCATATCAAGTGTTGACAAACCTTCTTGCGCAGCTTTCATCCCTTGAATTATGATGCCGGAAGCATTGCTAATTTCGTAGCTCAACGGCTTAGTCGCTTGAATGTAGAATTTGCCTTTTCCAGGATTGGGAAATACTTGCACCTGAGCAAGTTCAGTGCCCGAAGTAGCGGAGCTAATGTCGCATGAAATAAATGCAGCCCAACCGGCTTTGACAATTAGTTCATCGGAGCGAAACTGGAAAGTCAGTGCTCCGGTCGCATGAGTCGAAACGATGTCAGGAGGTAATGTACTTCCGCAGTATTTGCCGATAAGTGGTGAGAAGGTATCAGGGCCATCATAAACTCGCATATAGTCCCAGCTACACGTAGGTTCCTCTTCAAGGTCGAAAGAAGAGAAAGTAACACGTACTTTATCTGCAGGATTGACTGGGAAGAATGTCTTTGGGAAATTGGTGTTGAGTGAATATTCACCATCAAGACCACCGTCATCATAGAAATTTGCTTCGCATGCTGTGACTGCTTCAGAGTTGACCATTTTGATGCTCAAGCCAACTTGAATTGAGCTAAGCATTGTGAAGGTATCTTGGCCGTCAGTAAGCGCAAATTCAAAATTTATCCATGTACCAAATGGTGTTGCTGGATCGATCACAAAATCAAAAGATGCAGGAACTGTATCTCCTGCGAGGAGGATACCAACATTTAACTCGGAACTCAGCAGTTGAGCAAATGGAAGGCTCTCGTCCAAAACGCGACAGGAAACTATGGCTTCCATTGATTCAGCTTGTCCAAGATTCAACATTTTAGCCTTGATGCTGCAAGTTTCGCCAGCTTCAAAGGATCCATTCCCATTGTTGTCAGTAGCCTGTGCTGGTATGATCTTCAAAGCTGATAGTGTGGTAGCCTCACCTAGTCGATATTGCATAATTGTATCGCGAGTGCCGATTTCCCATACTCTCAATCCACTGGCGCTTTCGTCGTAGAATTTTGAATTTGGCACCGTTGCGTCGGCAAATTCCACATTTTTTGGAGTCCTGAAACATGCAAATTCAGGCTTCAACTGATCGTCAAGTGCATTTACCAAATATACCTCATGATGCATAGTCTGATTGTTTCCCAAACGATCAATATGCCAAATGGTCAATCCTTCGTCAGGAATAGCTGAGCTGCGACCAAGTCGGAGTCTGTTTTCTAATAGAAAAAACTCATTTGGGTTATTCTTGTTACGGTATTTATAGATTGTAAATGAATTGACGGTATCATGATTAATTCCTTCAAAATCAGTCACATCGACCACTGTCACCCAACCAGCATTTGCCCTGAACAATGGATTTGGAGGAACAGGATTTTTTGAACTTCCCATCGAGCACATCACATCAAAGCTGCTCAGCCCAGCAATTCCATTATCGGCGGAGTATTTGTAGGTATCTGGCCATTTGCCGATCATATGACCGTTTTCGTGCACAATTGTACTGGTCTTGAGAGGTTCATTGGCAGGAGAAGTATTGTAGTCCCAAGCTTTAATGCCATTGACAGAAAAACCAGAAATGCTGCCTTTGTGATGCCACATACCTTCTGCCCAATTCTTTGCATCTCCGGTAAACATGATATTTATTGCACGTATTGTATTATCGCTATTTAGCGTCAAGCTACTAAAGTCAAATCCCTGATTCTTGAGTGAATCCAAGGCAATGCGTAGAAGTTGTTGTGCACCCGTTGCATAGGGTAGAGAGTCGTAATAAGAGTAATTTTCAGGTGCCCGGAAAACCCCAGTTACCACATTGATATAGTCCAATTGTCCTCGGGACATATCATAAAAATAGGCGCGTAAGGAGCCATTGCATCCATAATCTGTAAAATTCACTCCGTTCAAAAGTGAATCATATGCCTCCAATTGGAGTGGAGCGGGCTTATCTGGGAAATCCACGATTATACTCAAACCCTTGATATTGCCATTGACCTCGACTACAGGTGTGCCTCTCTCATGTTCATGCGCTGCAAAGCCTTGCAAGATATTGCGATCAGGACTTTCCCCTACTTGTTTGATATTTCTAGCTACGATTAACTCTCGCTGCGTTTCAGATATGTCCAAATGTTTTGCTACAGCCAAGTCATTGCGAAGACTTTGAGGCTGATCCTGCCTGCCTTTGTAGTAAATCTGGCTAGAAATCAATAAATTGCCATCGCCGCTTAGTCGCGCATAGCTAATCCAACCGCTTTCTTTGTCGCGAATGACCGTATAGCCATCAAGACCTTCAGCTCGCATGTAGTATTCGTTGCCAAACAATTTCACATCGACAACACTTCCATCAGGTTGCGAAAATGATCTGATCGCTCCATCAAATGGTTCTGCAGATACAACTAATGTGAGCAATACAGCAAAAAGGCAGAGTAAATACTGTTTCATCTGAATAGGTTTGGGAGTATTGCGCAAGTGAATTGGGCGAGGAGATTAGGGACATTTAAGAGGAGATACGAATATAGGAATCAATAGTGGAAAACGTATGGGAAGATTGATGATTTGATTCGCCCTGTTTAGTTGTTTAGTCCTTGAGTCGTTTAGTTGAGGGCATCGAATGTGGCTGTTTCCCAGGTCATAGAACATTTTGCACTTTGAAGGACCTGAGAGACTCGAATGACAATCATGGATTCGAATTGATCGAAATTGGCTGTATTCCCAACACCTTAGACCCAACACCTAACGCCATTTATTGACTAGCCGTTTAGTTGTTTAGTTGAATCCATTGAATTTGGCTGTTTCCAGCACCCCTTCTCTGAAGCGGTGGCCGATAGGCCGGGATAGTTTTCTTGAAAATTCCGGTAGATTTTGAATAACTCCCGATTCTCCCATAACTCCCAAACTCCAACTTGCAAACTTGCAAACTCGCAAAATTTCCAGCACCCCGGACCGAGAACCCAGTAACATTTCTTGAAAGTCGCTGCGCTCCGATGATTTGATGATTTGATGAGTCAATGAGTCGAAACCATCCAATTTGGCTGTTCCCATAAGCCCAACTCGCATACTCGCAAACTTTCCAGAACCCAGCACCCAGAACCAAAATCTAAACTCTGAACCCTAAACTCTAAACATCCCCTAATTCTTCCACAACTTCGATTTCCCCTTCTTACCATTTGGCTTGGCTATCGGCGCCTCTACCTTTGGTGCTAAAACATTGGGAGGTGGAATATAGAATAGCCATGGATTCATCAGTGATTCTTTGTCCGGAGGTCGACGCTTGATATCCCATTTGAAGCCCTTCAGACGAATCTTTACGTGATCGATCTTACCCATCGGGCTGTAGATATTGCTTGGATTGGTGTAAAAGCGCACGTTGCGAACTTTGCCCTCGTCGAATTCGATTTTCATGCTGCTGCATGCCGATTGGTTGACTCCGGTATAAGCTTTTGAATTGTCGAGGCCATAGTAGACAGTCTCGGCATTTCCCTTGATATCCATCAGACTGATGCTGCCTTCGCTAAAGTAGGCAATGACTTCCTTCCCTCTGATTTGATTGAAATAGACTTCATCTTCAGTGGTTATAATCAAAGCATTGTCTACTAGGGTTAGGTGATCTGGTTTTTTGTCACGCAATTGCATATGGATCGTGTCGCCACTCAATTGGGTACTGTCGGACCAAATGACAGGAATACCTATAAAAGTAAATGTTGAATCCAAACTGCTAAATGCTAGGGAATCACAGACGGCCTGGAAGTCATTTTTGTACAACTGTACATTGTGGTAGGCGTAAAATTTGGTGATGCTATCGGTACTTATATTTTGATCTTTCTCCTGAAATACTGAGTCCTGATTGGCCGCCCCGGTAAATAGCGAAGCCGAGTCCTTGCCCTCAGGCAGATCTAACATTTCCGGCTCCTCTGCCGGCATTTCCTTGTTGGATGCTTTTGCTTCTTTCTTTTTGTCAGGCTTTGTCTTTTCCTTGATGGGCTTGGTCTTTACAACCTTGGATTCAAGCTGAGTGCTATCTTGACTAAGAGAATCAATTGCCTCAACTTTCGGTTGCCGGATCGTGACAAATGTGTCTGCGGCGATGTATAGGCTGTCTTGGTCTATTTTGTAGATAAATACCGGTCTACGACCAAATGCCTTCATATATCCGCGACTCTTGTCGTAATCAGCATAGTCACATCTCAAGGTGTATGCTGAAAGAGTGTCGCTATAGTAGACATTCCCCTTGGCATAGCCAAGACCCGTCTCACTTGTATAGTCCATGTCGTCAGCCTCCAAGGTTGTAGCTCCTTCGATAATCCGGGTTCTTGCAAATGTTTTGAAGGATTTGGTTTTTGCATTGTACTGCAATTTGTCCCCAGCCGCATTGAGCTTATCAGTTCTGAACTTACCGCGACCGCTTAGATCTATCAGACCATTTGCCTGGTTGTACTGTATCGTATCCGCTTTGGCAAACTGATTGTCGCCCTCGTAATAGGCATTTCCTTCCAACCTGATTTTGCCAATCCTGTCATCATATCTAATTACTTGAGCCTTGGCGATTTCCTTTTCACTCTTGTATTGAGGATTCTTACTAAATACCGCCTCCCGAGTGTCAACTTTATAATTTCCTGCCTCAGTATAGATGACTTTTCCTTGCTGAAATGCAATCCTTGTGGGCGCAAGAAATGTTACGAGGCTAGTCTTGGTGTTGAATTGCAATGTGTCGCTCTTGAGGGAAAATTCCGGATTTATGACCTCGACCTTTGTCTTGAAAAATGCATCATTGGTCTCGACGAAGTAAATTCCCCGTCGACTCTTGAGCTGCGTGTCGCCATCTCTGAGCAATCCACCTGTGGCATAAGTCGCAACTTTGCTCGAAAGATCATATTCCAGTGTCTCTGTAAATAATTGCTTGCCATTATTGTCCAACACGACATTTCCAAGCAAATAAGCGAGCCTTTTGTCGCCGTTGTAGGTCAGTTTATTTGAAAATATCTTGAGTGAATCATGTTGCACGATTGATACATTGCCAAAGGCATTTACTTGATTGTTGAGAATATGAGCGGAGTCGCAGAAGATATAAGTTTCACCTTGTCGGAGTACCACATTTCCCACAAGCTCTTGCTCGTCGCCGGACTTGAGCCGGTTAAGTCTGCCAATATCTGATGATATAACTTCTATCTTGTTTTTTGGCTGCGTTTGCCCTTTAGCGAGGCCTAGATTTAGAAGGCATATACTTAATACCACGGCATACCTCAATAACCTTCTCCATTGGACGCAGTGATTCAATGCAGTAAGGTATTTCGAGAAGGATGATATTAAAATCAAGAATTTACTTTTTAGTTCGCTTTATGACAAAGCGAGTTTCGCTGCTTCTTCACCGACAAGGCTTCCGATAGCTACACCCATTCCTCCGAGGCGGACAGCAATGATGATATGATTGCCTTGTTTCTGGAGGATTGGTCCGCGCTTGACGCCCAATCCAAGTATTCCAGACCAAGATTGATCGATTTCGTAGTCGTGATCGGGGATTATCGTTGTGCGAAGCAATTGTGATAATGTGCTTAGTATAAAATGATTGACGCCAAATTGGTCTGTAGTTTCTTCATCAGCAGCCAGATTTCTGCCGCCACCTAGCAATACCCGATCTCCAACATGTCTGAAGTAGAAATAGCCTCGATCCATGTGGAAGGCTCCCCTTAGCTTCAGTCCTGCTATTGGTTTGGTGATTAGTACTTGATTTCTGCTAGGCTTGATATCGAGTTTTGGGAGCAATTTTCTTGAAAATCCATTTGTCGCAATGATCACTTTGTTGACCTTCAGTTCCCAATCGAGATCGGTCATCAAGTTCACACCATCCTCTGTTTCTTCGATTTCCTCGATTTCCATGCCGAAGAAAAAGCGCACGCCAAGGGCTTCTGCCTGTTTTGTTAGCGCCGTCATCATTTTGCCGGGGTTCAATAGACCTTCTGCTTGATTGTATATCAAGTGCTCGATTCCCTTGAAGCCAAATCTGTCAATAGCTGAATCCATAGGCTGATACACTGATTGGATTCCCGTGATTGGCGCCAACAATTCATTGAATCTTGGCAGGGCTTCTTTGCATAATTCATATGAAATTTGTTCCCCACCGCGAAAGGCTTCATAACTGCCGAGACTTTCATATTGCAGCACGCTGTCGCCAACTCGTTCGCGCAGGCGACGTAGTCCACGTAGACGTAGATCAACCAGATTCAATATTTCTGTTTCACTTTGATGTTCCATATCGGCCAGAATCTCTGAGATGCTGCCAAAACAAGCAAAGCCGGCGTTTCGTGTACTAGCTCCAACTGGCAATGGTCCGCGTTCAATTACGGCCACTTCCAATTTGGGATTCATTTCCTTGGCATTGATCGCTGCATTGAGTCCTACGATGCCACTGCCGATGACAGCTATATCTATTCTTTCAAAATATTCTTGCTGATCCCAATAACTTGGCTTGGGTTTGTGTTCTTTAAATGCCATTGATTCGAATTAAACTGTACTTGTATCCCTGTGGTCTTCACAAATCAAAATTGGTAATGATATTTGTTGTTGAAGATCCTCTTGTGGAATTTGCATCGCAAAGTACTAAAAACGGCAGGGAATTGGGGTATGGTATAGCTCGAGCGCTTAATATTGTGAATAAATTAACTTCCCCTGCCAAATGACTTCAAAAATTGATGTTGGGAAAAACAAAAGACCAAGATGGGGCCAATTGAGCAGGCCTTCGTACTTTTAAATTTTTAAACCAGACTATTTTATCTCCTTCCGATGATCCAGAGAATCCAAACAATATATCTGCTAATTGCTGCACTATGCGTCAGCTCCGTTTTTGTATTAGGTGCCTATTTCCTATATGTCACAGGTATTCAATCCGCCCAAGACGTGATGATGACACCTATATTGGCTGACAGTCAATATGTTATTGATGATAGTTTGCCACTGGAGATTATGACTGCAATCTGTGCCGGGCTAGCGCTGATTTGCATTTTTCTATACAATAACCGCAAACTGCAGATCACGATTACCAATATCTTGATATTCCTGATCATCGCTATCTATGGATTCATCGCTTGGAGCTTTTATCAAGAGTTTCAAAGTATCCAATCTGCTTCCACTGAAATCGTTTTTGGCTGGGGCCTGCTTCCGTTTGGGGTGGCTATCATTCCGCTAATTATGGCGGCCAAGGCTATCAAGAAGGATGAGAAATTGGTGAGGTCGGCAGATAGGCTACGGTAGTGAGTTTAGTGTGGAGAGTAGAGAGTAGAGAGTAGAGAGTAGAGAGTAGAGAGTAGAGAGTAGAGAGTAGAGAGTAGAGAGTAGAGAGT
>JBDSUZ010000148.1:0-6158 GCA_039927395.1 Saprospiraceae bacterium
TGAACTTGAATTCGGATTCAGACATTGCGAAGGCAAAATAATTGCAATCACGGGTAGCAACGGCAAGACAACAACGACCCAGCTTGTACATCATCTGATGATAACTGCCGGTATGGATGCCGCCCTAACGGGAAATATCGGTTTCAGCTTTGCCGGCCATATCGCCACTAACCCAGCGGCATGGTATGTTGTGGAGGTAAGTAGTTTTCAACTTGACAATATCAGCTCATTCAGGCCGAATATTGGCATTTTGCTCAATATCACTCCTGATCATCTCGATAGATATTCATATAGTTTTGATGCCTATGCTTTGGCAAAATGGAAGCTTGCGATCAATCAGACTAGTGATGATTTGTTGATCTATTCAATGGATGATGACGGGATTGCAAATACCATCCAAAGGAATTTGCTTCGTGCTGACCTAATGGGCATTTCCGCAAGCGAAATGTCTGATGGCTTTGTACAGACGATCGCAGAAAGCAGCTATTCTTTGAGCAATAAACATTTGCAAGGCAAGCACAATCAATTGAATGCTGCTTGTGCAGTTGAGGCAGTTTTGGCTGCTGGAGCAGATGCTTCATTGATTCAGACTGGTCTAGATACTTTCGTCAATGCCCCACATCGGCTTGAAGAAATCGCCATTGTAAATGGAGTGCGCTACATCAATGACAGTAAAGCAACCAATGTCGATGCAGTATTCTATGGCCTTGGAGCTGTACAAGCACCGATAATCTGGATTGCAGGTGGTCTTGACAAAGGCAATGACTATACAGCTCTAGAGCAATTGGTCGAGATCAAAGTGAAAGGTTTGATTTGCCTTGGCTTGGACAATACCAAACTCAAGACATACTATGGTTCCCGGATCGCTTGGATCCGTGAAGCTGGCTCAGCGCAGGAAGCTATTGATTTAGCGAACGAAATCGCCATTTCAGGTGATACAGTTTTGCTGTCACCAGCATGTGCCAGCTTTGATTTATTCAAGAATTATGAAGACCGCGGCGACCAGTTTCGATTGGCTGTTGAGGGATTGATACATACAAACTAATTGAGCATGCAAGCTGTACTAAATAGAATTTCGACAAACCTCAAAGGCGATCGCCGTCTCTGGGCTATTTACACATTGTTTGCCCTGTGCTCGATGCTTGCTGTGTACAGTGCATCTGGTACTTTGGTGTACTCAAGTGGTGGCACTACGGAGCTATATATGTTGAAGCAACTGCTTTTCCTTTTGATGGGATTTGGCATCATGTATGTGGCTCATTTCTTCCATTATTCTACCTATGGCAAATGGGCCAATATTGCCCTAATTGTCACTATAGGACTCTTGATGTACACGCTCATTTTTGGAGATTCTATCAATGAAGCCAAACGCTGGATCACATTGCCATTTGGACTATCGTTTCAGACTTCAGATTTGGCGGAGCCAGTGATCATCCTATATCTCGCAAGAAATCTTGCAACACAACAGAAGACTATCAAATCGCTAAGTTCATTTCTTCTGCTTCTCGTGCCAGTTCTAGTCGTCTGTGGATTGATTCTGCCAGCAAATTTCTCGACAGCAGCTTTGCTATTTGCAGTATGCTTTCTGATGATGGCTATAGGCAGAGTCAATACAAAATATCTTGCTCTAACGATACTGATTGGAGTTGGAATTGCTGCCATATTCATGTTTTTCGAAATAGGAAGGTTTGCAACTTGGGCTTCTCGTGTAGCTGAGTTTACAGGTGGTGACAGTGGAGGATATCAGGTACAACAGTCCAAAATGGCTTTGTCTGAAGGTCGTTGGTTTGGCTCTGGTCCAGGCAATAGCATTCAGCGCAATTTCCTGCCATATGCATACGCAGATTTTATCTATGCAATCATCATCGAAGAATACGGATTGTTGATTGGAGGTTTGGGTGTGATGTTTCTCTACATGTGGCTATTCGTAAGAGTTGTCCGTATCGTTACGCTCAGCCAGAAGACATTTGCAGCCATGCTAGCCCTAGGGTTAGGACTCCACTTGACTACACAAGCATTGGCCAATATGGCGGTATCCGTCAACTTGGTCCCAGTGACCGGTTTGACCTTGCCATTTATCAGTATGGGAGGAACATCCCTCATGTTTTCCTGTGTAGCTCTGGGATTGATCATCAGTGTAAGCAAGGAAATAGTGAAGAAACCAAAAGTTGTGGAAAGTCCACAACCTGAATTGATATTGAATGAATCCGCAACCTAAACGAGTCATCGTCAGTGGTGGTGGTACAGGAGGCCATGTGTTTCCTGCCATAGCTATTGCTGATGCGCTTAGATTGCTTGAACCCGACATCGAATTGTTGTTTGTCGGAGCCAAGGGTCGGATGGAAATGGAGCGTGTTCCGAAAGCGGGATATCGCATTGAAGGTCTTGATATCGTGGGAATTCAAAGAAGGATCACCTGGAAGAATCTGGTACTGCCTTTCAAACTGCTGGCAAGTATGCGACAAGCTTCGCTGATCATCCGGCAGTTTCAACCCGACTTGGCTATCGGAGTGGGAGGGTACGCAAGCGGACCGATTTTGCGAGTGGCGGCAGCTAAAGGTGTGATTACAATGATTCAGGAGCAAAACTCCTATGCTGGAATCACTAATCGACTACTAGCAAAGAATGCCAAGCGAATCTGTGTAGCGTATCCGGGAATGGAAGCATTCTTTCCGTCTGCTAAAATTCGCCTGACCGGTAATCCGGTGCGAGCTGAAATAGCTGAAATCGGGGAGAAAAAACTAGAAGCATATCAGGAATTCAAATTGGATCCTGAGAAGAAAACGGTGCTTGTGGTCGGAGGAAGCCTAGGAGCCAAATCTTTGAATGAAGCCATGCAGATGGCACCAGCGATGTTGGAAAAACACCCAGATTGGCAAATAATCTGGCAGATTGGAAAGGCCTATTTTGAAATGTTTAAAGACACGAGTCCGGCGCGAAAGGAGGGCATCATTGCTTCGATGTTTATCGAAAAGATGGATTTGGCTTACGCAATGGCAGATTTGGTTGTCTGCAGAGCAGGAGCTCTGACTATATCAGAACTGATGCTTGCCGGCAAGCCTTCGATTCTGGTGCCTTCGCCAAATGTGGCAGAGGATCATCAGACCAAAAATGCGAAGGCGGTAGTAGAAGCAGGAGCAGCATATATGGTGACGGAAAACGAGATACAGGACAAACTCTGGGAAATGGTAGAAATACTACTTGAGGATCCGCAGAAGCTAGAAATAATCGCTACAAAAGCAAAAGGGCTAGGAACGCCAAATGCAGCAGAGCGCATCGCAGAACAAATACTTGAATTGATTCACAATAAGGCCTGAATTGGCTATCGAAAATTGAGAAATGGAACTGGATAAGATTCGAAATATTTACTTCATCGGAATTGGCGGGATCGGCATGAGCGGTCTTGCGCGCTATTTCCATGCGATGGGAGTAAATGTTGCCGGATATGATAGGACTGAATCAGAATTGACAAGGAATTTGGCAGCAGAAGGAATGCAAATCCATTATACTGAAGATCTGTCGCAGATACCGGCCAATGTCGATTTGGTAGTATATACTCCTGCTGTTCCAGTGACTCATCTTGAATATGTGCATTTTCAGCAAAATGGATTCAATATCATGAAGCGCTCGCAAGTGCTTGGCATGATCAGCAGATCTAAAAAATGTATCGCTATTGCTGGCACACATGGCAAGACCACAACGAGTACGATCGTAACGCATTTGCTCAGAACCTGTGGCCTTGATGTCACCGCTTTCCTTGGTGGAATATCAGTAAATCTGGCTTCCAATTTTGTCATAGGCCAATCGAATTGGGTAGTTGTGGAAGCAGACGAATTTGATCGTTCATTCCTCCAATTGTCACCTGATATCGAAGTGATTACATCCATGGATCCTGATCATCTTGATATCTATGGATCTGAAGAGGAAATGCAAAGAGCTTATGTAGAGTTTGGCGAACGCGCAAAATCCGGCGGCAAGATCTTATTGGCAGACCAGATTGAAGAAGCATTTAAAGCAGATTTTGATGGCGAAAATATAGCACTGACGACTTACGGATATCGCTGCGGCATTTACCAAAGCGAGCATTTGAAGGTTGAAGGAGGCAAAATGACCTTTGATTTCCATTCGCCCAAAGGCTCATACAGCCATTTGGTCTTCCCTCTACCAGGACAGCACAATGTCCAGAATGCAACGGCGGCAATCGCTATCGCGCAGGAATTAGGCATGGAAGAGTCAGGAATTAGAGAGGGATTAGCAAGCTTCAAAGGCGTTCACCGCCGATTTGAGATTGTATATCAATCCGACACACAAGTCTTAGTTGACGATTATGCTCATCATCCCAAGGAGTTGGAAGCGGCAATAGCGGCGATGAGATTGCTTTATCCTGAGCGGACCATTTTGGGGGCATTTCAGCCGCATTTGTATTCGAGGACGCAGGATTTTGCTGCTGGATTTGCTGCTTCACTTGATATGCTTGACATCGCCATTTTACTGCCGATCTATCCAGCAAGAGAGTTACCAATACCAGGTGTGAGTAGTCAAATGATACTTGATTTGATGCAATCAGAAAACAAGCATTTGGTGGAAAGGGAGGATTTAGTGGCATTTATCCAAGCGCAAGAAGCCGACGCGATGATGATACTTGGTGCAGGAGATATCGATTTGCTTATCCCTGCTGTGGTCAATAGTTTGGCAGATGCCGAACACAAAAAAGAAAGGAAATGAAAAACATAAATTTTCGAAAAGTTGGAATCACTTTCTTCTGGTTGGCGCTCTTGAGCACAACTACGGTATTTGTGGTGTCAGCAGTTCAGCGCAAGCGAAATACTGATCTTGACAAAGTTGAGATCACCTTGGTTGACTCCAAGGATATGCAACATATGTTGACCAAAGCCGACATCAAGAAGGTATTGAATGACAAATACAAGCAGGACCTGACTGGAATTTCAATTGCGGCATTCAAGCCCGAACAGATAGAGACAGTGCTTCTAGCCATTCCTTATGTCAAGACCGCTGAGGTGTTTATCGACGCTACTCAGAAGCTGAATATCAGAATCAAGGAGAGAATGCCAATACTAAGGGTAATTGGCAACGACGGAACCAGCTATTATCTGGATGAGGAGGCGAAGAGAATGCCTTTGGTCGCAAACTTTTCGCCAAGGATCATGGTCGCCACAGGTGAAATCAAGACTGCGAGCACCAAAAATGCTAGCAGCTTGGACGCGATGAAGGATCTTATTGGCCTCGCTCAGGATTTGAAAAAAGATCCCTTTATGGATGCATTGGTCGATCAGATATATGTCGACAGTATCGGAGATTATATCCTGATTCCCAAACTGGGATCGCAGCGGATCGTGCTAGGCAATCGGACAGATGTCGAGAAGAAATTCAAGAAATTATCGCTTTTCTACAAAGAAGGGCTGTCAAGAGAAGGCTGGCAAAAGTATCGAACCATCAATCTGAAATATAGAGATCAAGTGGTATGTCAATTAAATGAAGCTCCAAAAGCCTAAGGTGCAAGATGAATTATAGAACAGAAAACTATCGGAACATGAACAATTACAACCCCAAAGAAAACAACATCGTGGTTGCCCTCGACATTGGGACAACTAAGGTATGTGCTATTGCCGGAAGGTACAATGAGCACAAGCGGATTGATATCCTCGCAGTCGGCAGAGTCGATTCTGAAGGGGTATCAAGAGGCGTCATCTCTAATATTGAGAAGACCGCCCAGGCGATCCATTCTGCCATTGCGCTGGTAGAGAATGCCATCAAATCAAAAGTAGACAGAGTCTATGTTGGTATCGCTGGGCAACATATCCGCAGTATGCAACATCGCGGACAGATCTTCAGAGACAACTCTGTGGATGAGATCAGCAAACGCGATATCGATCGCCTGGTCGCTGATATGCACAAGCTTATCTTGTCGCCAGGTGAAACTATCCTGCACGTAATTCCTCAGGAATACGCAGTCGACAACGAGCAAGGTATTATTGATCCAATAGGCATGTCAGGAAGTCGCCTCGAGGCTGATTTCCACGTGATCACAGGTCAGGTTGCGGCTTCAAATAACATCAATCGCTGCGTATCTGAGCGCAATAAGCTCACGATTGCGGAACTGACACTAGAACCAATTGCTTCATCCAAAGCAGTATTGC
>JBDSUZ010000149.1:0-19457 GCA_039927395.1 Saprospiraceae bacterium
TGAGAATTCATTCCTGCCACTATCCATTTCGACGCTGATATTGAGGCCGATTTTGAATGCGACGTAAGCGAGCCAAAACAGAATATGTTGAGCGACTCTCCTATTCATGGGATTCATGATGCAAAAGTCAGGCTATTTTGTCATATCTCGTCACAAAGTCTATGAATGACCTTCAATTGCAGCTTGGCGACCTACCAGAGTATATGAATGACCGACAATTGACATCCTAAAAACGGGAAAATTATGCCTCAATAAATTATTGTTGCGACGGATTTCGATTTACCACTTGAGCTATGCGATCAGATCATCAGATTCTCGATCTTCTGCACCAGTTCCACAAATTTGGCTTCTCGCTTGATTTCGCGACTGCGCTTGAGTGGCAGATCGACGCTGATATGGTGGATAAAATTGGATGGCGGATTGGACATGATATAGATCTCATCGGCAAGGTAAACTGCTTCTGAAATATCGTGAGTAACAAAGATTATTGTTGGTTTCAGGCGGTTCCAGATTTCAGTCAGCAGTTCCTGCATGGAGAGTCTTGTCTTAATATCTAAGGCTCCAAATGGTTCGTCCATCAGCAAGATTTCAGAATTTGCCAATAGACTACGAGCAATAGCAACTCTTTGCAATTGTCCGCCAGAAAGTATGGGATATTGAGCATACTTATTCTCATGACCAGTCAATCCCACCAGCTCGATCATTTCCATGGCCTTTGCATCGCGCTCCTTCTTTGACACTCCTTTGTATCTCAGCGCAAGTCCTACATTGTCAAGCACAGTCATCCAAGGTAATGATGAATACTGTTGAAACACCATACTCACCCTGTTGTCTGCACCAACAGGCTTACCATTGACAAGGACAGTTCCTTTGGTAGGTACCTGCAATCCTGCAATGTATCTCAATAGCGTCGATTTGCCGCAGCCCGAGGGACCAAGAATTACAGTAAATTGGCCCTGAGCAGGTTTATCCTCAATGATCAGCGTAAGGTCTTTGATTACTTCGATCTTACCGTCCTCATAGGATTGATACACATTGCGGAGCTCGATTATATTTTTATAATCCGGATTATCGGTATTTTCTTTGATACTCATAGTCTATTTACCAGGTAAATGTTCTTCCAAACCGTCCCAGAATAAGATCTCAAGATCTATCGCTCTTTTAGCTCCTTCCGTCAAATACATTGCATAATCTGGATTGGTGGTAAAATGCTGCAATGGAGCTACCATTTCAGCATAATGGTCCTCGTCTAGTGTGATATGCACTGTCCAAAATCGAATATCCTCTGCACTCAGTTTTGGATATTTGGCTAGGCCTCCAGCGATGACCGCATACTCTTGCGAAGTAAATGATTCAGTACCAGGACCTAATGCACCGAGACTTTTGAGAAAATGGCCCTCTTGACACAAATTCAAAAGGTATTCAACACAAATATGTGTGCTTGACAGTGGTTCAACTTTTTTGAGTTCTTCGACTTTCCACCCAGTTGCGACTGCGAAATTTTCAAATAGCACTCGATGCGAACTCGCCATCTCTCCTGAACCATGTTCTTCCCAGAGATTCTTGACTATCGGCATTCTGGTTGGATCGTCAGGTATAGCGGCGGCACATGCTGCCAAAAACCGGGGAAAATATGTGCAGTAGATAGAATATTGGCCTGAAAAATATTTGAGCTGCTCAGGATTCAATTGCGCATTTGCAATTCGCTCCAAAAAAGGGTGCTTAAGAATTCGGTTAATTCCGGGTTGTAAATCGGTTTGTAAATTGGAAAAGAAGTCCATAAAAATAAATGCTTACCGTTCAGCAACTTGCGTTTTCGCTTTTGCGCTTTTCTTAAATATTGCATATATCTGATACGCAACCATACCCAAACCAATCAAATGCACCACTGGTGCCGTCGGACCAAATAGGTCTCTCAGTAGACGCTGCTCACTCAAAATTGGAACAAATTCGTTGAAAAATAATAACAGATAGATTGCCATGACAATCCAAATGACTACTTGCATCACAAAATCCCACAATGCGCTTACAGTTGATACATTCTGATGCTTAGCCTTCTGCTCCTCGATTTGCTGTTGATACTTATGAGGAAATAGCCATTTATCGAGATAAACAAACATTTTATCTTGAATAAATCCAATCAAAACAATGATGATAATCAGTGCAAATAACTTGTCAACCCGTCCTTGCCTTTGGCCAACGCGCCATATCAATGCACCGATTCCACCTTCATTTCCAAGACTTTCAGCGATGATGATATATGTCCATGAGATCGCAGTCAATACTCTCACATCATCTGAAATGCGCGAAAATACTGCCGGCATAAACACAGTCTTTACCGTTTGCCATTTAGTAGCACCAAGCGTGTAGACTGTCTTGGTATATACGTCATCTATTTCGTCAATTCGCTGCACCACTATTGGCAACAAATAAATCAAAATACCGAATGATAAGAATTGGATTTTCATCTCATATCCCAATCCAAACCATGCCATGAAAAGTCCAATAACTGCTGTCAATGGAACATATCTAAATGCATCCACTGGCCTTTGAAATAGGCCTCTAAAAAATGGCAATAAGCCAATGAGAAAGCCTATCGGCAAACTAAATACGATCGCTGTGAGATATGCAGTAATATTGAGCCCAACCGATCGGCAGATGTTTTTGATCAATTCATTTTCGCGAAATAATTCGCCAAATGAATTCCAAACTTCCAATGGCTTTGGCAATGCCCCGCGAGGGACAATTGGTGTTTCGCCAGCGGAGAGAAATAACCAAACTACCAGAATAAAAGCAAGTCCGACAATCTCAAGTACAATCCGGTTACTTCGAGGTAATACGGCGCGCAATTCAAATAATCGACTCATAATTTATTTTAAAGCAGCTTCGGAAAGCAAATAAGGCAAAATGCATCGCAATTGACTACTACTGCTCTGCAACCAATTTGAATTCTGTTCTCCTATTTTTGGCTTTGCAAGCCGCGTCCTGATTTTGCTCGCATCCAGTGATCGGCTTATCGGGACCATTTCCTATTACAATAAATCGATTGCGGCTCATCCCATATTCAGTTTCCAAATATTTGGCCACCGATTCAGCTCTTTTTTGCGACAAGCTTAAGTTCATATCACGTTTACCGACATTGTCAGTATTTCCTTCAATGCGTATACGAGCTGAAGCAAATGCTTTGGCTATATCCTTAAATTGAAGATCAATTAGCGTTTTGGCATTTTCATCGATCAAATATTGACCACTTGGGAATGTGATACTGATTGGTTTAGAAGCAACCGCTGGAAGACTCTTGACCTGTTCAGTAACTGGCGAAAATACTTTGCCAGCCTCAGCGATATCGCATGTGCCAGTTAGATTAGCTGTACCAATAACATTGACAGAGGTCAGTTCGCGCCAATTAGGTCTTTTCTCTTTTGCCATGCCCAATTTCTCATATTGAGAACCCATTTTGGTATAAATATCTTCTCCCGTAACTCCCTTATAGTTGTTGTTTTTGCCAAAGAAATTCACGTTATCGCCGTGATTTGTAAGGCGTAATGTTTTGATTCCAGCCAATGCATCAGCCTCAGAAATCCCTGTATTCTCAGCCATGATCTTGGCTGCTTTGCGCATGTTGTCTTCGTTGCAGTTCAACTCCGCAGCGCCTTTCATCCAACCTGCATATAGTTTGGCGAGTTTGTCGCGATTCTTTTCAGCCCACTCGCGCTTGGACATCATCACATCGGCGATGATATTAGTAGCTTGGCGAGTTGATTGCAAGATTTTGGCCCCCGGCACCTTGCGAACACAATCTTCATCATCTGGGCTCCATACTAGAGCAGCGTCAACCTGACCGCTTTTGAAAGCAGTAGCGGCATCAATTGCCGTTGGAACTTCTACTATCTGAATGTCTTTCATACTCATGTTTGCTGCATCAAGCATCCAAAGTAGGAATGTCTGAGACGGAGTAGCAGGAGTTACAGCGATCTTCTTGCCGCGCAAATCATTTGCTGAGTTAATTCCCCTTTTCACCACTAGTGCATCCGCTCCACGCGACCAGTCAACTTGGAAGCAAACATTTGGATTGTAAGAACCCAAGCCTTCCATTTCGGCTACCATGGCGCTTGTTTCATTTCCAAACAACTGTACCTCATCTGATTTGAAAGCTTGACGTGAGGCATCAAAATCATCGATTAGTACAAATTTGACCTTAAGGCCATACTCCTTGAAGAAGCGGCTATTCTCATTTGGTTCAAATCCTTCATTGTAATACCATCCTGCTGCATATCCACCGAAAGTGAATACTTGTATCTTGATCACATCAGGATCGTCTGAAGCAGTATTTCCTTTCTTTTCCTCGTTGACAGTGGTCTGGCTTTTCTCAGCCATCTTCTTGCCTGTTTCAGTATTTGACAGGAAATATCTAACGCCAAGAAATGCACCACCGACTACTGCGGCGACGATCAATATTTTGGCGAAAGGTGTTAATTTGGAAGTCATAAGGCTCAATTTTTTATTGCTGAATAAAATAAATTCGGGTTAGGCTTCAAAGAAGGTGTCGTACTGGTTTTTATGTTCCACAGCCCTTTCCATCTTGATAGGAGCATTGAGGTCAAGCTCCTTGTTTTCGTCATTGGCATCAAGGATCAATTTGTCCTTTTCGCTTCCAAGTAATAAGGAAACACCTTCTTTTTCCCATTTCTCCAACATTTTCAAGCCTTCTTCTTCGAAGACTCCATTCTGAAGGTCAACAGAATCCATGAAATTGTTCGACATTTCCATGAAACGCTCCATCTCACCAACTTTCTGGCTGACATCATCGGCAATCGCCTCCAAAGCCATGTCGAACATGTAGCGCTGATCTTTATCACCTGCGATGATATTCATGGCAGATTTCATCGCTGAATGGCTGGCACGAATCGCTTTTCTCTCCTGCTCTTTGACCACCACTTGATCCTGGATGTCCTCCAGCATGATCTCGGAGTTTTCATACATTTTGGTCAATACACGATAGAGGATTTCCATTTTCTTGTACAGGTCCTCCAGGCGAACATTACTATCCTGCAGACGGCCTGCCTTCCTCGATTTGAGGATCATCATGGCATCTTTGTTAGTATCCTTAGCCTGTGAGGCCATGCTCAGATTGGTCTTGATCTCCTTCTGATTGTTCATGATGATCTCCTTGAGCTTGTGCATCTGACCACGCAATTTGCTGATCTGCACATTCATCTTAGAGAGATTGTCCTTGAGATCATCGACATAGCTTTTGAGTATGCCGATTGGGTCTATTTGGACAAATATGCCTGTCACCCAACGCATAATGCTCTGATACATGTACCAGACTAGATTACGCATTTTGGGATCAAGTATCATATAAAGCAATGCTCCTAAAACAAGGAGAATCCCCGCTAGATACAATGTATTAGAAGCAAGGGTAATCAAATAGGGTAAAGCCTTGTACAGCAATACACCACCTCCTACGATGATACCTGCCATAAACAGGGCACCCGTCTTCCCCTCAGGACGATTCCAAAAGGTTTTGGGTTTAAAATCTTGCATTTCAGTCGCCATATTTGCTAAAAGAGTTGGGTGCTTAAATATTATTTTAGGTATGCCTTCATATTCTGAAGGTCTTGCTTGATCTGGCCATTGATTAGCTCAAAGCTAGCGAGGAAATCCTGCCTTGTTTGCTCCAATCTCTGCGCGGCTTCAGACATTTGTTCGCGATTTTTGCTCATCTGCTCTTGATGCTGAGCAATTTCAGTTTGTAATTTTTCAAGCTGAGTATGTTTGTCCTTGACCAACTGCTCCAGCTGTTTGAGTTCATTTTCGCGATTGCCGATCTGAACTTGATTTTGCTTTACAAGCACTTCAGAGAATCGTTTTTCTTCCTCTTTTAAAATACCAACATAGAATTCGGCAGATTGTATCAGCTTTTCAGGCGTGGCGCCCATTGAATGAGCCATGGTAAATGCAGACACAAAGCGAGTTTGGTCGTCCATATTCATCTTGCTCAAAGACTGCACTGACTGCTTGAACTCCAGGTAATCTAGCCCCGGCTGATTGTTGGTGTCGAGGGCCTCTAATAGTACATTGGTAAACTTCTCGCTCAATTGAGGAGTAATGCCGCTTACAGTATGGTTAGAAGCTGTGCTTACATGTTCAGCCTGAGGAGCCTCAGCTGACGCTTCGGAGCTTTGCTCAGTTGCTGACGGATTGACACCCGTGACAAATAAACCTTTGAATTTTCGTAAAAAATCGCTCATAATGCAATACCTATAACTTCAAATTTGCCTGCAGGATTCCCCAATCTTAAATTCTTCGATAAATGTACCTGTAGCATCTATCAAAAGTAAACTTTTTGCCGGGAATCTCATGTTATGCGTTTTCTCTACCCAATATTATGGCTCAAGCGGCACGCAAGGGAAGTTCATAGCCACTGTTAGCTACAATATGAAAGAAAAGGGTAGTGTAGGCTTCAGTTTATCTTCCCCAAATGATACAGAGCTCATCCATTCCGCAGGCCGGTGTTTCATAAGATGATCAATTGGCTTACCTTAGCATTTCTCTAATATTATGTATCTATGATTTCCGGAAATATATTTTCAAACTCAGAGATCGCGCCATTGAAGCGAGTGATCGTGCATCGCCCAGATCAGGGGATTGCCAGAGTTTCACCTAAGCGATCAAATGAATTGCTATTTGACGATATCGTGTATCTGCCTCAAATGCAGAAAGAGCATGATATTTTCACAGATGTGCTCAAAGCCTTTCTTGGTGACAAAAATGTCATTTACATCGAAGCATTGCTTGAGGAAGCACTTCGTCAAGACGACGAATACAAAGCTGAAATTCTTCAAAAAGTCGTCGATTATGAGGAATTGCCTAACGATGTGTTCAAGCTTCTACAGTCTATGCCTCCGGCAAAATTGGCGGACGTATTGATCTCAGGTTACTATCAGGATGAAGATTATATCCTGTTTGATCCGATTCCTAATTTCATATTTACCAGAGATATCGCAGTGACTGTCAAAGATCACGTGATTATTACCAAAGCAGCTAAAGAAGCTAGATACCGCGAAAACCTACTGACGCGTTACATATTTCATGCGCATCCGATGTTCAAGAATATGCAAGCAGAAGGTCGCATCATCAATCTCAATAAAGTAGAGGAATTTCCTCCTTCCAAAAAGGGCGAATACGTATCTGTGGAGGGCGGTGACGTCATGATCATAGCTGACGAGTTTCTACTCATCGGCGCCAGCGAAAGGACGACAGAGTATAGCATGCATTGTCTCAAGAAATTGCTTTTTGAAAAGAATATCGTCAAGAATGTGGTGCATATCGACATCCCCAAGGATCGTTCGTTTATGCATATTGACACCATATTTACCCGAATACATCACAATCACGTAGTTGCATACAAGCCTATTGTTTATGATGGACTGAGTTCATGGGTTGAAGTGCACAAGAAACACGGACAGATCATCGAGTATCCATCTATCAAGGATTTCTTCCTCAATGAGATCAACTCCGAGATGCAGTTTATCTTCTCTGGCAAAGGCGAATCGCCCTATCAGGAGAGAGAGCAATGGACAGATGGATGCAATTTGGTGGCCATCAAACCTGGTGTCGCTATCACCTATGATCGCAATCCGGTGACTGAAGATGCATTTCGCGAACACGGATATACCATCGTACATGCTACTGAGCTACTCGAAGATTTCAAAAAAGGTAAGCGGAAGCCAGAAGATGTCGAAATGACAATCATCACGATTCCTTCCAACGAGTTGTCACGTGCCAGGGGTGGATCCCATTGTATGACTTGCCCACTTGAAAGAGAAGATCTGTATTGATATGGTCAAGCATCAGACACAACTCAGAGTTCGGTATGGAGAGACGGACCAAATGGGATATTTGTACTATGGCAGATATGCGGAGTATTTTGAGGTCGGCAGGGTCGAACTGATGCGTTCAATGGGCATTTCGTACAAATCCATGGAGACAGATTTCGGCGTATTTATGCCGGTGATGAATTACAGTACACGCTACTTGCGACCTGCTTATTATGACAATCTTCTCGATATTCATACGGAAGTAAGGGAATTGCCTGATATGAGCATACACTTTCATACGGAGATCTTTAACGACCTTGGCAAAATCATCACCACGGGAACGGTTCAGCTAGCATTTATCGAAGTGATGAGCAAAAAAAGGGTTTCTTTGCCACCGTTTCTACAGCAAGTTTTAACGCCCTATTTCGAAAATCATGACTAACAGAATCAAGGCGAGGGTAAAGCAACATAGGTCTTATATTCGATTGATGGATTGGTCCAAGAAGACTTCTTTGCCAGGATTCCACGGAGTACCAATGTTGAATCTGGTGACGATCCTCATACGAGAAATAAAGAAAGACAATGTGCCTACTAGGGCAAATTCTATTGCATATAGCTTCCTGATTTCGGTATTTCCCACCATCATTTTTCTCTTCACGCTGCTCCCTTATTTTCCTATACATGATTTCATAGGTCAATTACAAGATTCCATGCGTGGTGTATTGCCTAAAAATGCCGAGGCATTCATTTTTCACACGATCAATGATATTGTGAGCAAGCCGCGGGCAAAACTTTTGTCACTCAACTTTTTTCTCGCACTCCTATTTGCGTCCAATGGCATGAAGGCCTTGATGGACGGATTTGATAAAGCCTATCGTCCGATTGGCGTCAAGCGAAACTTCTTTGCACGCCAGGGCATAGCATTTCTTCTGACCTTTCTATTGGCCTTAATCTTGATTGCATCGGTAGTATTTGTTATCCTTGGCAATCAGATAATAACTTGGGTTTACGGTTATGTCTCCACTGAATTTCTGATGTCATTCAGCGCGCAATTGGTCAAATGGGTGTCAATTTTCTCCTTGTTCTATTTGCTGATCTGGCTGATATTTTACTTCGGCCCCACCCGCAAGATGAAACTAGGATTTATCAATCCTGGAGTCATCCTCGGCGCAGTACTCATGATTCTCGCCTCGATGGGATTCTCCTATTTTGTCAACAATTTTGGAGCCTACAACAAGATATACGGTTCCATCGGCACACTTATCGTCGTCATGATCTGGCTGCAGATCAATTCATTCGTATTGCTATTAGGATTTGAGCTCAACAAGAGCATTGCGCTCAATAAGGAGTATATGTATGAGATTGAGTTTCCGGCGACGCCGTCGTAAGAACGTTCAGAGTTTAGGGTTTAGAGTTGACAGAATCGTATGAGGTGTAACGAAATTTGGCGTTGGGCGCTGGGCGTTTTACCAAACTTCGCAAACTCGCAAACTATCGATTCTCTTGATGGTCATTCGAATTAGACGGCGACGTATGAATCGTGCGTCGCTACTGCTTGTCGATATGATTATTTCGACTTCGTCAACTTCCCAAACTAGCAAACTCGCAAACTCGCAAACTACCAAAATGGAGCGCAGCGACCTACTCTCCCCATCTAAACGAATCATTCTTCAAGCCAATGAGATCGATGACGCGGTCAATGACAGTGCCGACTACAGCGTCGACGGTGCGGGGTTGGCTGTAAAATGATGGGATGGCAGGGCAAATGATGGCGCCGGCATCATGCAGTTTGAGCATATTTTCGAGGTGAATGCGGCTGAAGGGCATTTCGCGAGGAACAAGGATGAGCTTGCGCCTTTCTTTTAGGATAACGTCGGCGGCTCTGGTGAGCAGATCATCAGAAATACCTTGGGCGATGCGGGCTAGGCTTCCCATGCTGCATGGGCAAACAACCATGGTGTCAAATTGGGCAGAACCAGACGCAAAGGGCGCCATGAAATCGTATTTGTCGTAAAATACAAAATCATAATCTTGGTATGATTCGTCGCCCAACTCATGTTTCCAATTGAATTTTGCATTTTCAGACATGACGACGCCAACTTCATCGATCTGATCGATAAGCCGCTCTAGACCATCAAGCAATTGCCTCGCATAAATGGCGCCACTAGCTCCACCAATTCCCACTACTATCTTGCGTTTCTGATGCATTTGCAAAGCTGATTTGTCTAAAGGTAAATAAAATCAGGCAAAATTAGACATTTGCTCTTAATATGCTGTTATATATATTATTATGAATTAAACAATATCATATACTAAAAATTTCACGCTCAATATTTATGATATATATAACTATTTGCTTGCCAAAAGAGTATTATCTTTGCATTTCAATCTAAGCGCATATTATGAAAGCGATCTACACCCTTCTATTGATTGGTTTTGCTATGTTCAGCATTTCTGCCATTCAAAACAATAAACCTGGTGGGGAACCGGAAAAAATCAAATGGTACACTTGGGATGAGGCAGTCGCTTTACAAGCCAAGAAACCCAAGAAGGTATTTGTCGATGTTTACACTGATTGGTGTGGTTGGTGCAAGCGAATGGACGCTAATACATTCACCAACGCGGAGTTGGCAGCTTATATGAATAAGAATTTTTATCCAGTCAAATTCAATGCCGAGCAAAGGGAAATGATTGAATTCAAAGGCACCAAATTTGAATTCAAAGCTCAGGGCAATAAAGGTGTTCACGAACTGGCGTCTGAATTGTTAAATGGCAAATTGGGATACCCTTCATTCGTCATGCTCGACGAAAAATTTAGCAGAATTGCAATTTCTCCAGGCTACAAAGAAGCTCCGCAAATGCTCAAGGAATTGAAGTTTGCTGGCGAGAATATTTATAAAAATACGGATTGGGCAACATACTCAACGATGTAAGGTTGAGAGTTTAGAGTTGAGAGTTTAGGGTAGAGAGTTGAGAGTTTTGAAATGCAATTCTTTACCTGCCAAATGGACAATCAAAAGAATTTATAGCAGAACAAGTTGAACGGGCTTCGACTCCGCTCAGCCACCGGATTTGACATACTAAGTAAAGCGCGTGGAAAACCAGAAATGATTTTCCACGCGCTTTCTCTTTTTAACCGCAAATCGTTCCCCGAGCGGAAAATCGAAAGAAGAAAAATAAAGAGATTGCGGCTTCGTACAAAACAAACTACGTCAGGATTTGAAACCGAATTTGGCTGTTTCCAAAAGCCCAACGCCTAAAGCCGAACGCCATCACAAAACTTCTGCTACAATAAATATACTCCCTCCGACAAAGACAAAATCATCTGCGTTTGCTTTGCTTTTGGCCGCATCAAATGCAATCTGAACGCTAGGATAGGCTTCACCTATTAACCCATGCTTGGCAGCATCCTCTTTCAATTCGCTGGCATCCCTTCCTCTCGGAATATCTGCTTTGGCGAAATAATATATCGCATCTTGCGGTAATAGCTTCAATATTTTTTGCGGGTCCTTGTCTTTGACCATCCCGAACACAAAATGCAATTGATTGAAGCTTGATTTTTGAATTTGCGTCATAGCCAGCTTAATCCCAGCTTCGTTGTGGCCTGAGTCAAATACAATCTTCGGGTGCTCTCCCATTTGCATCCAACGACCAATGAATCTTGTAGATGATATCAGATTTCTGAATCCTTCCCTCACTTGCTCCTGATTGCATCTGAATGGCGTCAATTGGTTGATCAATTGCAAAGATTGCAGCACGGTTACGACATTTTTAGTCTGATAATCTCCCAGAGCCTGAACCTGCAGATTCTCGATATGAGTCCCAGTCTCATCGTTTATTTCGAGGAGAGCGTAACCGTCTATTTCTCCGGTCTTGCGACAAGTCAAATGTTGATCTGCAAAATGGATATTTGCTTCCTTTTTCGCCGCCTGATCAATGAACACTTGAGCGCTTTCTTCTTGATACTCTCCAATGACAACCGGAGTCTTGTGCTTTATAATTCCCGCCTTTTCAAATGCTATTTCAGGCAAAGTATTGCCTAGCAAATCCATGTGATCATAGCTGATATTTGTTATGATCGACAATAATGGATTGATAATATTTGTGCTGTCAAGCCGTCCGCCAAGGCCCACTTCAATGATCGCAATATCTACTTCTTGCTCTTTGAAATAGCTGAAGGCCATAGCAACTGTGATTTCGAAAAACGATGGCTCAATTCGTAAAATTGCGGGATTCATTTGCTCGACAAAGTCGACAACAAATGATTCAGACACGTAGTTGCCATTTACCTTGATGCGCTCGCGGAAGTCCTTGTAATGTGGTGAAACGTATAGTCCGACGCGATAACCCGCCGCTTGCAGTATTGAAGCAAGCATGTGACTTACTGAACCTTTACCATTCGTGCCAGCAACATGAATGCTAGGAAAATATGTCTGTGGATTATCGAGCAAACTGCAGAATTCCTGAATATTTCCCAGATCCTTCTTATAAGCAGCTGCTCCTTGTCGCTGAAACATAGGCAGATGCTCAAATAAAAAATCCAGTGTGGTAGCGTAATTGCTTTTCATCCCGACAAATTACTATCTGCTTTGTTGAAAATGAAAAAGGCAACAGAAAATTAATCTGCTGCCTTCGGTATTCTTTTTGAATCGTCTACTATTTCACCTTAAAGTCATAAGTGATCGTACCGCACTGCTTGTCGACAGGTTGCGCATCAAACTTGTATGTCTTTGCATTATTCACTGCGAGGTCTCTCAATCGCTGATCCGAAGTAGTCGAACCAGATTGGGTGTATTCAGCAAAGTTGACTCTACCGCTGCCATCCACACAAACTTTGACTACAACACGGCCAGTGGCGTTGGTATTGTCGACAGGTCTTGGTGCCGAGATTACTTTACGACCTTTCAAGCCACCACCGATATTTCCCTTGCCGTTACCGCCAATTCCTTCCAATTTGCTTCCATCAGGTGAACCATCAGGATCACCAAAATTGCTACCTTTTGGATCACCGCCATTTCCTGCGGTATTGCTGTTTCCTCTACCAGTACCAGATTGTCCATTGTTTTTGAAGGCTCCACCAAAGGAGGACTTAGCTTTTTGATAAGCGGCATCCTTAGCGGCCTTTGCGTCGGCGTCTGCTTGAGCTTTTGCTTTAGCATCGGCCATTGCGCGATCCGACACTTCTTTGGCAGCTTTGCGACGGCTTTCTTCTTCCAACTGCAATCTTTGTTCTTCAACCTTGCGATTATCTTCATGTTGCTTAACCTTCACTGCAGACTCTTCCACTTCATCGGTTACAATCTCTTGTGGAGGCGCGACTTTGGGAGCAGGAGGAGGCAATACATTGGCGTGAACAGGGTTGATTGCATTGACAACCTCTCCTTCTTCCATCACGGGATCGGGATTGGTATGGTTTGTATTGTAAGCCATCGGATTATCGTCGCCCATGCCCACATCAGGTGAACCAAGACTAATCAATAATTCTCCACCCTCCTCGTCTTCTAGAGGCGGCTGATTAGAGAAGCCCATGAATACTACCAGCAACAGAATAGCTATATGAAGTACTGATGTGTACAACAAACTTCGCTTCTTGTTCTGACTCTCTATTTGTTCTAATTCACTGGTATACATAAGTTCGTTATCTAAATTGTCAACTGATCTTGGCGCCAAAAAGTTGCTTTCCAGGCACAGATAAGGATTCTTTAACCTTTCCTTGCATCTGTGGCCAAGACCATCTTGAGCTTAAGCCGAGCGCATATCTGCTGTAAATCAGCGAGATTCTGAACTGTCAGGTCTTTATCAAGTCTCAATACTACAGTCAAATCAGGTGATTTACCGGATTCGGCTAAGAGCCTTGGCTCTATTTCCTCAAATAACAATTCTGATTTGTTGATGTAATACCTCATATCCTTAGTCATTGACAAAGTGATCTGCTGCTTAGCCATCTGCTGCGCTTCCTTGGCATTTGGCAGAAACAGTTTGATCACATTAGGATTGACCAATGTCGATACGATGAGGAAGAATAACAAGAGGAAGAACATGATGTCATTTAATGACTCTGTGCTTACCTCCGCATCTTCTTTATGACGGCGTCGAAGATTCATATGATTGCTTTACGGCGTGAAATAAATGGAAATCTACTTACCTGGCTCCTGGATGAAATCAAGGAACTCAATCGAGGTTTTTTCCATCATATTCAACACTTTATCGATTTTCATGGTCAATATGTAGTATCCCACGAATGCAATGATACCAACCATCAGACCCGTAGCTGAAGTAATCATCTTCTGGTATAGACCACCTGATATCGTACCGATACTCAAGTTGTCAGTCAATGATATATCATAGAAGATCTTGATTACCCCGAGGATGGTACCTACGAAACCAAACATTGGAGATAACCTTGCGATCAGCGACAGAATACTCATGTTCTTTTCAAGCTTGTAGAGCTCCACCTTGCCGATATTTTCCATTTCCTTTTCGATGCGCTCAGGTTCATTTCCGATCCTGGCAATACCTTTTTCCAACATTCTAGCCATTGGGCTATCGACTGATTGGCAGAGGCTTTTGGCGCCCTGCAAATTGCCACTCTGAAATGCCATGCGCACATTATTCATAAATGCATTGTCGATCGAACCAGCTTTGGAGATGGTCAGATAACGCTCAATGAAGATATAAACTGCCATAAATGACAAAATCATCAAGATGGCGATGATTCCAACACCCAGAGGGCCGGAGGAAAGAATAATGTCCATGACACTTTTCTGTGCTGCTGCTGCAGTAGGATTGACTAGTAATCCTTGGCCGGTTGTATCTGCTCCCATAGTCTGAACTTGGAGCAATGTTAAATCGAATCCCAACATATTGGTTCCCTTCGTTTGGTGGTGATATAATGAAAACTAGGTAGATGTTATCGCATCATTTGCTTGCAAATATACATTAAATAATATTATCAAGTATAGTCTCCGAAAATACCGGAACTGATTTGAGCCTCCGCAAAAAAGCCGCTGTAACAGGCATGAGCTCACGGGAAGGTTTGGCTTGATTACGTTCATTGCAAAGTTGAACGATATCGGGAAGGGGAAAAGTATGAGGGTGTAGAGTTTAGGGTGGAGAGCTTAGAGAAAATTGGCTTCTGGGAGCTGGGTCCTGGGTTTTGGAAAATTCAAAAAACCGGCTTTGGGCTTTTGGCGTTGGGCTTTTGGAAGCAGCCAATTTCAGTTGATTCAGCTAAACAACTAATCGACTAAGCAACTAAACGGAGCGAAGCGATTTCTTCAACTCATCGGAGCACAGCGACCTTCAAGAATTGGCTTTGGGCGGTTGGCTTTTGGAAACAGCTCATTTCTATCGCTTCAACTAAACAACTAAGCGACTAAGCAAAAAAGGAGCGCCGCGACCTTCATCTCATCAAATCATCGAATCATCGACTCATCAAATAACAAGCGACTTCGTCAGTGGTTTCAAACCCTGACGAAGTTTGTATGGTACGAAGAGCGAGAGATACGAATTTACTTTTCCAAAGTTTCAAACTTTGGAAAAGTTTATCGAGCGACACCTGCTACAGCAGGTACTTGCAAAACTCCTAAAACTAGGTTAAAACGCCATTGCTTGATGGAATTTCGCATAAGACGAACGTAATTACTTCAATTTTCCTCATCCTATACCAGCTCCTCAGCATTTAAAAATCGGCCTGCCTCTGAAGCCTAAAACAAAGGGCATCTCTACTCTAAACTTTTTTAATTGACCGATCGTTTGGTATTTTTATTTATCTTGCTCTGCCTTATAATATTTAGCTGAAAATCGAATATCATCACATGAGAAAAATAAGAAAAGTTGCAGTACTTGGCTCCGGTGTAATGGGCTCTGCGATAGCCTGCCATTTCGCAAATATAGGCATGCAAGTGCTGCTGCTCGACATACTGCCCAAGGACATAGCTCCCGATGCATCAAAGGCTCAACGCAATTCAGTGGCAAAAACTGCACTTGATAAGGCCGTAAAGTCGAGCCCAGCTCCATTGTACAAGCAAAGTTTTGTGAGCAGAATCAGCATAGGAAATCTGACTGATGACCTCGCTTCCATCGGAGATTACGATTGGATCATGGAAGTAGTCATCGAGAGGTTGGACATCAAAAAGCAGCTCTTTGAGCAGGTCGACAAGTATCGCCGTCCAGATTCTTTGGTCACCTCTAACACCTCTGGAATACCTATCCATTTGATGGCTGAAGGGCGCACAGAGAATTTTCGCGCCAATTTTTGCGGCACGCATTTCTTCAATCCTCCGAGATATTTGCCATTGTTGGAGATCATACCAAGCGCTGATACTAAGCCGGAGGTAATATCCTTTTTGCAGGACTTTGGGGCAAAAAAACTAGGCAAACAGACAGTACTTTGCAAAGACACTCCTGCATTCATCGGCAATCGCATCGGTGTATATGCCATGGCCAGAATATTTGAGTTGAGCCAACAATTGGGATTGCCAATCGACACAGTTGATAAACTAACTGGACCAGCTATCGGTCGCCCAAAAACAGGAACTTTCAGGCTGGGCGACTTGGTGGGCATGGACACCGCTTTCAAAGTTATCGAGGGCATCAAGGCATCTTGCCCAGATGACAAGCAAGCTCAGGCACTAACCAACCCCAATTTCATGGAATTTCTGATGAGCAATCAGTTCTTCGGAGATAAATCGGGCAAGGGATTTTACCAAAAAACAAGAGAAAAAGACGAGAACGGGAGGCCAATCATATTGGCCCTCAATCTCGATACGCTGGAATATGGCCTTAGTCCAAAATTGAGATTAGAAAGCCTGGGGCTGAGCAAACAAATCGATAATCCGAAGAAACGGATTCCCGCGCTATTCAATCACGCGGATGCAGGTGGACAATTAATACGCGCTTCACTTGCTTCGCTGTTCTCTTATGCATCTAATAGAATACCTGAAATATCGGATACCATTTACGGAATAGATGATGCCCTCAAAGCGGGCTTTGCCTGGGATTTTGGGCCATTCGAATATTGGGATCTGATCGGCATAGAGCAAGGAAAACTTGCAGCGGAAACACAAGGCGAATCCGTAGCAACATGGGTGGATGAAATGCTGAGCGCAGGCTTGAGTTCATTTTACAAAACAGAGGAAGGCATCCGCAAGGTGTATAACCCGGCCAACAAGAGCTACGAATCAATACCGGGAGCAGCCTCGATCATTCACCTCGACAATTATCGTCAGCTCAGCCCAATATATCAAAACGAAGAAGTAATACTTCACGACATAGGCGATGGTGTGCTCTGCCTTGAATTTATCAGCAAAATGAATACCATCGGCGGTGGCGTATTGCAGGGAATACAAGAAGCCATCAACATAGCAGAGTCAGGCGATTGGCATGGACTTGTGATAGGCAACAATGCCAAAAATTTCACCGTAGGTGCCAATCTAATGATGGTCGCCATGGCGGCATATCAACAAGAATGGGACGAGCTCAATATGGCGGTCCATCTCTTTCAGGAGACCTCGATGCGCTGTAGATATTCATCGATTCCAGTAGTTGCTGCTACACAGGGCTATGTGTTTGGCGGTGGCTGCGAGATCATCATGCACTGCGATGCCACCGTTGCCGCTGCTGAATCATACATCGGCCTGGTCGAAGTTGGCGTGGGCATCATACCAGGAGGTGGAGGAACCAAGGAATTTGCTGTGAGGCTCTCGGATACTTTTTACGAGGGAGATATCCAAATACCTCATCTGATTGAGCGTTTTAAGACGATCGCGACCGCATCGGTTGCGACATCAGCTTATGAAGCATTTGATCTGGGCTATCTAAATCAAAAAGATCAGGTGGTCACCAACACGGCCATGAACATATCTGAAGCCAAAAAGAGAGTGTTGGAGCTGGCACAAAATTACACGACACCTATCCGTCGAACTGACATAATGGTGCTGGGACAGGGAGGATTGGGAGCGCTTTATACGGCTGCCAATACCTTGTATTTGGGCAAATATGCATCAGAGCACGATATTAAAATCGCAAGAAAAATTGCCTGGGTTCTATGTGGGGGTGATTTGAGCGGCACTCAGATGGTATCAGAGAAATATCTGCTTGACCTTGAGCGTGAAGCTTTCCTTAGCCTTTGTGGCGAACAAAAAACACTAGAGCGTATTCAATTTATGCTTGAAAATGGCAAGCCGCTGCGCAATTAAACAAACAATCATTTCACCCGAAATATTCAAGATAAATGGACGCTTTTCTGATCAATATATATCGAACAGCCGTTGGTAAATCCAAACGTGGCTTCTTTCGCAATTATCGCTCTGACGATTTGGCTATCGAAGTGATTCGCCATCTGATGCAACAGACGCCGCAGATAAATCCTGCGGAGGTAGATGACGTGATCGTCGGTTGTGCCAATCCCGAAGGGGAACAAGGCCTGCAGATCGGTAGGATGATCTCTGTCAGGGCATTAGGAAAAGAAGTTCCTGGAATGACCGTCAATCGTTACTGTGCCAGTGGTCTCGAGACTATCGCAATCGCCACTGCTAAAATCAAGGCAGGAATGGGACAATGTTTCGTCGCTGGTGGTACCGAAAGTATGAGCATGATCCCGATGACTGGCTACAAATTAGCTCCAAACTACCAGGTGGCCAGAGATACACCTGATTATGTGATAGGCATGGGCTTGACTGCTGAAGCGGTCGCTCAGAAATACAATATTAGCCGCGAAGCGCAAGATCAATTTGCCGTAAGGTCACACCAAAAGGCTGCTGCAGCAATTGATGCGGGCTATTTCAAAGATCAAATCGTACCGATTGAGGTCACCGAGATCTTTGTTGAAAATGACCAACGCAAGGAGACAAAGATGATCGCTGAAACTGATGAGGGCGTTCGCCGGGACACAAGTCTGGAAGGTCTCTCCAAGTTGAAGCCCGCCTTTGCAATCGGAGGAACAGTGACGGCAGGAAATGCCTCCCAAACTTCTGATGGAGCGGCATTCGCATTGGTCGTCAGCGAAGACTTTGTCAAAAAATACAATTTGCAACCTATCGCAAGGCTATTGTCATGCGCAGTAGCGGGAGTCGATCCATTATATATGGGTATTGGCCCTGTCAATGCCATTCCGAAGGCGCTGGCTCAAGCCGGTCTTAAACTACAGGACATCCAACAGATCGAACTAAATGAGGCATTTGCAGCGCAAGCCTTGGCAGTCATTGATCAAGCCGGATTGAATCCCGAAATCGTCAATGTCAATGGAGGAGCGATAGCCCTAGGCCATCCTCTTGGATGCAGCGGCGCCAAACTTAGTGCTCAGTTGCTGTATGAAATGCGTCGCAGAGGCCAAAAATACGGCATGGTTACTGCCTGTGTTGGTGGTGGACAGGGAATCGCGGGTGTGTGGGAATTGCTGTAAAGAAGTTTGCGAAGTTTGGAAGTTTGCGAGTTTGCGAAGTTGACGAAGTCGAAATAATCAAATCGACAAGCAGTAGCGACGCACGATTCGTACGTCGCCGTTTAATCCGTATGACCATCAAGAGAATGGATAGTTTGCGAAGTTGACGAAGTCGAAATAATCATATCGACAAGCAGTAGCGACGCACGATTCGTACGTCGCCGTTTAATCCGTATAACCATCAAGAGAAT
>JBDSUZ010000150.1:0-1708 GCA_039927395.1 Saprospiraceae bacterium
ACGATGATGACGGTTATCAGCAAAGGAATAAGCACTAGCCAAAACAATCGCTTGCGTTGCGCTGGTGTTCGCAGAATAAAGTAGCCCAAGAAATAGAAACAAACTACATACCAGATCTTTGCAGCAAAGAACTTGAGCGAAAACACAATAGATTGCGCTTGAACGGTACTAATGAAGAACCAAATCAAGTGAAGAAATAGTAACAAAGTGATGGGGTGCAAAAAGAACCTTGCTGAAAGATTCTTCAGATTAGCAAGCAGATAGACTCCAGCCACTCCAGTAAGAAGCCACATTAGAGGCTCATCAGGCAAATCAGTACCCAGACCGTTTGGAAAATTGTATTCGAATGAGAGAGGAATTAATGCAAATAGGCAATAGAACAGACTTTTGAAGTCGACAAGAGCCACATATACCAAGAGGGCAACTACTGGAATCCCGAGCAATAATGGTTGGTTGAGAGCGAATGCACTCAGAATGCTCGTTACAATCAGTACAATGTATAAATTATTAGTACTCAAAGGAAGATTGAGTCTAGACTTTGCTCGCTTACGATTTGCGTCGATCAATGCTCCAATCGACATGGCGATATTGTTGTTGGATTAATACACCCAATACACTAAATAAAAAGCCTGCGAGCGCGGCACCCAAAACCCAAAGCGATCGCTTCGGACGCGACTTGATCAATGGAGTATCCGCATCCTCAATAATATGTAATGCTGGAATACTAGAGTAAAGAGCAACCTCCAACATTCTAGTTCTCAGTTTGTCATATCCCAATTGATTCATTTCTTTGACATAGTCAGCTTCCAACTGGTCCACTAGTCCCTTACCATCGTTCAGTCGAGTGATATTGTACATCGACGGTGAATTCACATCGCTAATACTCTTAAACTTTGCCTCCAGACCTAGTACTTTGGCCTGAATTAATGCTATAGTATCACGACGTACATCAGGACTTTGACGTAAAGATGCCAGACGCGCACGTTCATCTACGAGATTCGCCTCAGTTTGCGATAACATCTCTGCTAGATCTTCACTCTGAGTAGAGCTATTGTAGATTCCGTATTTTTTGCGCGCCAGAATCAAAGTATCTCTCATCGAATTCAGTATTATCTCCTTCGCTTTGATATTGTCATTGTTCATTTTGAATATCGAGGCCTGGCTTTCCTTTACCAACCTCTGAGATATTACATTGATCCAGTTACGAGCACCCTTTGCGAGCTTCGCAGCAAAGTCGGGATCGGTATCTTCAATTGTCAATTCTAGGGCCTCATATTTGGTCTTGATCACACTGTACAGTCCTTTAAACTGTTCCCGCACTCTAAAATTGGCCAGTTTTCCACTTGTGTCAATCTCGTAGTGCTTGAAAAGATCAAAATCGCGAACCATCGAATCTACAAGTTCATTTGAACTAGCAATAGTAAATAGCCGATCGTTGTCATGGTCATCGCCATAGTAATCCATCACCTTGGGAATGGTCCCAAAAAGCTGTTCAGGCTTGGCAAGATCTGCACTAGCCGCATAGAATATGGTAGTCGCCTTATAGTAATTGGGAGTCAATAGCGAGATCGCACCAACAAGTACAGCCGCAATGACGCTGGTTAGAAGTATCGTTTTTCTTCTTTGTACTACATTTCGCAGTACGTCCAGGAGGTTTTCCTGTTGAGGCATGTGAGCAAATTAAGGGGCAAAAGTAGTAAAATGACGC
>JBDSUZ010000151.1:0-15645 GCA_039927395.1 Saprospiraceae bacterium
ATGTTGCCGGGATTCCGCAATTTTGATCGCATTCACAAAGGGCAAGAACTTGCAAGAGATATTTATGGTCCCATCTTATCTGAAATGGATGGCTATATACTGATGCCACTATACCAAGCTCAAGGTGTCGACGGCTTCTTCATCGTTTCAGATTGAAACAATTGTTTTTATCTTCGGTCAACAATAACGTTTACGGCTATGATTCCTGAATCTACGATTGATCAGATATGTGAAGCATTGGAGGCCAATCCAAAGCTTATGGACAAATTGTTGGATGAATTGAGCGAAAATCAAGACGCCTTGGTCGCCTACCTATTGGATGAAGAAAACAAAGCGACACTAACAGAGGAAGAGCAGGACTATCAGATATTTCTAGGACTAGTGATATGGAACTCATTCAGAGATTTGCAAGGCAAATTACCTGAGATCTCTGCAGATTCGATTGCTGATGCCGATGAGAAGAACTGGGAATTGATGAACACCAACGAATCCAAATCATTTCAAGAGAGGTTGACTCCCTTCTTTACCAATTATCCTCAAGAGGATCTTTTGGCATTTGTTGAGGATGCTGTGATGGACGACGAGGACGAATTGGTAAGTACAATTGGGCGAGAGCCGATGTTCGTCACGCTCAAGACGCTGATCGATGTACTGCATGATGTTACTTATCCGGGAGCGTCCAAGAGCTGATATATCCATCATGGAATTTCCATTATTTGCAAACCATTTCCCGGGATATTTTTATCCGCTAGCTTTCAAGTTCCTAACAACAATCACATGAAGCATTTTTTACTCCTATTGGTCACAGTTATAATGTCATTCAATGCAAATGCCCAGACATTTAGCGGAACAGGGGGAGCCATCCCAGACGACGGCAATTTTGTTGAATTTGAGATCAATGTGGATTTGCCGCAAACCGCACTCGATACCATCAATTTCGGTATCGAATCATTGTGTTTCAATTCCGAGCATACCTGGATTTCAGATCTAGCATTCACTTTGATTGCTCCTGATGGTACAGTCGTAGCAATGGTCAATGGACTTGGAGGCGACACAGATTATTTTACAGCCACCTGCTTGAGTTCAAATGCTAGCAATTCTGTATTTTCTGCTGCTCCACCTTATACAGGTGAGTTCAGACCATTTGGTGATATGGGAATCATCAACAACAACCAAAATCCTAATGGAATCTGGAAATTGCGTGTATTTGACACCTATGCATTTGCAGATGCTGGCAATCTCATCGATTGGCAGATGACATTTGGCTCCAATCCATGCAAGCCATTCAGATTTATTTCAAGCGATTTGCCGATCATCAAATTGAAGACCAATGGAGCAACCATCGTCAATGACCCTAAGATAAATATCAATATGATCGTGATCGATAATGGTCCCGGCATTAGAAATTATGTAGATCAAGCTGAAACAGCGTATGATGGTTGGGTAGGCATCGAAATACGCGGCAACAGTACACAATCATTCCCCAAAAAATCATTTAGTATCGAGACACGCGATGACACAGGTGAAGATATAGATGTTGAATTATTGGGCTTTCCGGAGGGCAGTGATTTTGCTTTAGTGGCAAATTTCTCTGACAAAACATTGATACGCAATGCAATGACCTACAAGCTTGCAAGCGAACTGGGTGAATACGCCACAAGGACTCGCACCTGCGAGGTTGTCCTCGACGGTTCATACCAAGGAGTCTACACCTTGACTGAGCGGATCAAACGCGACAAAAATCGCGTCGACATCAACAAAATGGAAGCGAAGGACACAACGGGTACAAAGGTCACCGGTGGCTATATCATCAAAATTGATCGTAACGACACCCCGGGCTGGAATTCCAATTTTAGTTTTCCAAATTTCCCTGATGGCAAGACATTCTTGTCCTATGAATATCCAAAAGCTGAAGATATTCAGCCTGCACAAGCGACCTATATTCAGTCGTTTGTTGATAGTTTTGAAGTTGCTTTGGACGGCCCCGAATATCAAAATCCAGGTTCAGGATGGCGCAACTTTGCTGATGAAAAATCAGCAATTGACTACATGTTTTCCAATGAGATGAGTAAGAATGTCGATGGCTATCGCTTGAGCACCTATTTCTACAAACAAAGGGAAGATAAAGGACGCAAGATATTTTTCGGACCGGCATGGGACTTTGATCTTGCCTGGTACAATGCTGATTATTGTGATGCCTTCAATTCAGAAGGATGGGCATACAATCTCAATTATGTTTGTGCAGATGCAGGTGTTCCATTTTGGTGGGAAAAATTCATGTCAGACACTTTATTCCAGCAAAATGCCGCCTGTCGTTGGCAGACAATGCGTCAAACTTATTTGAGCGAAACGCATATGTATGGTCTGATTGATTCCATGGCGGCTGAATTGCAAGAGTCGCAGGCTCGCAATTTTACCCAATGGCCGATATTGGGCATCTACGTATGGCCAAATCCGGGTCAATTGCCAGATACTTACGAAGGGGAAATCCTCAAACTGAAAAACTGGATCGCTGTGCGAATGCTTTGGCTCGACAAGCAATTTGAATTGATGCAGCCGGAGCTCAGTCCTGAATTTGTGGCTGAACCACTGGATGGTTACAACTGGCAATTTGTTGCTCAGACTCAGGGAAATTACAACTATCACTGGGATTTTGGGGATGGCAACACCTCAACTGAGGCCAATCCTTTGCATACCTATAGCGCTACGGGCAATTATCTCGTTAAATTGGAGGTATCTACGGCTTACGGCTGTACTTTCAACCAAAAGCAAACCATCCATCTCATAAATACAGGAACAAAGAATCTTGCTGATCAGATTCAGTGCTTTCCAAATCCTGCAACATCACAGGTTCAAGTTTTAATTCCAACAATCCTTCGCGGCAAGGGAACAATCAGCTTGTTCAATATGGTAAATCAAGAGGTTTATCAAACGAGCTATACAGGCCAAGAAACTATCAGCTTACAAGTTGGTGACTATGTTCCGGGCATTTACCGTGTGGTATTGCGCAATGGTGACAAAGAGGCATTTGGGAGGGTCGTGGTGAAATAGGGGGATTCAAAATTGGTGTTGTGGCATCATGCTTAAATACAAGAACAAATACCGAATCGGATCTTCTCGAGCAAGCTGCTAGGACTATCGATGGAATCCATACTATTTTGTAACCCTTTGCACCAAAGACAAGGCCATGTTTTTTGGTGAAGTGATTGAGGGAAAAATGAAATTATCGCTAATTGGTACTATTGCTAAAGACATTTGGTTTGATATTGCAAATCATGCAAAAAGTGTAACCCTGGGTGAAATGATCGTGATGCCAAATCACCTGCATGGGATATTGATTTTGGACAATTCGCTTGCGAATGAAACAAACGTAGTGTCGTTGCATGCGTAGAGACATTGCATGCAACGTCTCTATCTGAATCTAAAAATGGATTCATGTCCCGTATTTCCACAAAATCTGGCTCATTGTCGGCATCCATTTTGTTGATTGCGCAATTTTTTCAGATCTCCTTCCTCACCTTCTCCAGTATCTCTGTCTCAAATAGATCGACCTCGACTACAATTTTTTCGGCTTCGGGCAGGATCTGGTCCAACCAGCTCTTGTCTTTGTAGCCGCCGGCATTGATCAGCACATTGAGGTGGCCACCATGAATTGCAGTGCGAGCACAAAGTGCTGCGACACCAGCATCACTGAGCGAATTTGGATTGCCTCTCTCGACCATGGCGCGAATCAATGGCAGACTTTGCTGCGTAGTTTGCATCACTTCATATGGTATTTGTATGGCAACTTTGGTCGCATCTTGTATCGCGGCCTTGCGTGCTTCTATCTCTGATTCATTGGACTTGGGCAATTGAAATGCCGCCATGATCCCATTGAATGCCGCTGTATCTGCATCGACCAAATGCAGCAATTTGTCTTTGATCGCCTGACCCTGCTCAGCCCAATCGCTGAAGGACTGCATTTGATTTTCCCAACCCTTTTTATTGGCAGATAAGTTAGCGACCATAGTTGCCAGCGAAGCGCCCAGGCTTCCGACATATGCTGCGATGGATCCGCCTCCCGGAGCAGGACTTTCAGAGGCAGTTTCATCGGCAAATGCACGCAAATTCATTCTCACGAGATTTTCGCTGCTCTGATCACGCATCTGGTATTCGATGACTTTTTGCTGCGGATCAAAGGGTCCTACAGCATCTAAGCCAAGTGATTTTATGGCAATTCTGATCAGTTCTGCTTCTGATACACCGGTGCTTAGGCCTTGCTTTTGCAAAAAATGCCGCCCGGCATCAGTTAAGACTTTCAGCGGAACCATGCCAACTAGTTCGGAGCCAATGACGCGTAATCCTCTCTTAAAAGCGCTCTCCTCACAAGCATCAAATGCGATATGCAATGGAGTGTGATTGATATTGGTGAGGTTCATCGATATCTGGGCGATTCCATACTCTTCGATGTACCAACCAATAGCTTTTACGGATTTGCATTTACCCGGAATGCGAACTGGTTCACCTTTTTCATCAAGTACATTTTTGCCGTTTTCTGTCTTGACGCGACCATTTTCTCTTACATCAAATGCCACACTATTGGCCTTTCTGACTGACGTAGTATTGAGATTGACATTGTACGCGACCAGGAAATCACGTGCGCCAATGACAGTAGCTCCGGCTTGTGCGTTGAACGCCCTGGGACCGTAATCAGGCGTCCATTGATCGAGTTTGAGCTTGGCTTCTAGCCCCTCATATTCTCCTGCACGTATTGTTGCGAGGTTTTTTCTTTCGGGTCTTGTGGCCGATGCTTCATACATGAAGGCGGGAATATGCAATTCGCTTCCAACGCGTTCAGCCAACTTGTGGGCGAATTGCGCAGTTTCCTCCAGACTGATTCCTGCTATAGGAATCAATGGGCAAACATCTGTGGCCCCCATCCTTGGATGCTCACCACTGTGATGGCGCATATCTATTAGACTTGCAGCCATTTTTATTGCTTGAAATGCTCCTTCTATGACCGCCTCCGGTGAACCCACAAATGTGACCACTGTTCTGTTGGTCGCCTTGCCTGGATCCACATCAAGCAGACGTACACCATCAACTTGTTGGATGACTTGAGTGATTTGCTGGATAATCTTTGGGTCGCGGCCTTCGCTAAAATTTGGAACGCACTCGATGATTCTGCCGGTCATAGCTATTTGATTTCCTTGAATGAAGAGCTCAAAAGTATTGAAAAGTAAATGACTATCCCAGTCCCATGCTAAGTTCAGTTGAAGTCAAGAAAGCAAATGGATTGAGCCTTCCCTCAATTCCATTTTGGATTGGAAATTAACAATATCAACATGAATATGAAATATAGAAATGCCGGAGCTGCAAGCACTGATATTAGCAATATAGCGACCCCTGGGTGTCCATGATTTTTTAGCCAAACACCGCCAAACATAATGAGGGCCAATGCCACGAGGATGGCGATCCAATATACAGCATTGAATGATGAAACAGTTCCATCCAGCAAGCCAATCACGAAAAAATAGAAGATAATTGCCGCCACGATGGAGTCGATAATATACAGCAACCAGAAGATCCAAGGGTGATTCATCTTGACAAAGTTTGGGGTCTACAGGGCGTCAATTTACGAACTCGAACTTGATTTGTCAGCTTTTCAGCGCTCGATTTTGATATTCAAAATAGTGATCTATTTCTTAATTTTGTCTTTTGATCAATTCCGCGAAATTCCGTCAAATATGATCGCTCTGACACCAGCTACACCTTACTACGCAGTGATATTTACTTCGATCAAAAATGAAGATGATTCTGGTTACGATATGACGTCTGAGCGCATGCACGAATTGTCAAAGCAACAGCCCGGATATCTGGGCATCGAAAGTGCGAGAAATGAACTAGGAATCACCGTTTCCTATTGGGACAGCCTCGAGTCAATCAAGGCCTGGAAAGAAAATATGGCGCATTTGGGCGCGCAGAGGATGGGTAAGGAAAAATGGTATGCAGACTACCGAGTTCGGATTTGCAAAGTGGAGCGGGAATACGGAATTTAGACTACTGTCAACATTTTTTTAGCTAAGGCTAAACCATTGATTTGATCAGCAACAAATTGTTGCAGTGCTGCGTAATCTCCCTGTGCATATTTAAGAAAACCTGAGGCCATGCCAACCACTGCCGGCATTTGCAATTTCTCCAACAGATAGTATGCATCGAGGAAATTTTGAATTCCTCCGGAAATGATGATTTGTCTGCAATTTATTTGAGCTCTCGGATCAGCAAGAATCTCATTGACAAATTGTACCATTTCGTTGGCATCGTGACCTATGCGAGCAATGGATTCAAAGGGATGTGCCTCATCAGATGTCTTGCGCAACATTTCAACTTGCGAAAAATTGGTCCCTCCATGCGCTGCAAAATCTATAGCGGCTATTGGTAAGGCTAACAAAGCTCGTAGACTCTGCGGGCCCATTCCCTGGCCAACTTCCTTTACTATGATTGGATAATTAAGTTCCGACAAAAGCCATTGTACGGTTTCTATCGGTGACATATAGTAGCGGTCGCCTTCTTCCTGAAGCCATTCCTGCAAGGGATTGATATGCAGAATCAGGCCATTTGCCTTTAGCTTATCAATGAGTGAGATGATTCGATGAGCTTCCCCTCTTGCCTGTAGTTCCTGCACCTGCGCTATGCCAAGATTGGCAAATAAAGGCAGATCAGCTCCGATGATTGGTCTGAGATTGAAATCTTCGAAATGTTGATCGCTGTGTAGCAACTGTCTGCAAGAACCTAAGCCCATACCAAAACCAAATTCACGGCAGGCCTGAGCGAGATTCTTATTGATAATGCCAGCTTTTCCTGTACCTCCAGTCATACTCGATGCCCAAAATGGAACACGAAACTCCGTGTCTAGAAAATGAAACGGTACTAGGGTTGCAGCATCAGGATGACCTTGTAACATTGGTTCATAGCGGAATCGAGCATCGATGAGCCCGGCGGGAATGCGGGCTTTGAATGCCAAATCGATATGATCCATTTTGCGCTGTTCAGCCAATGGGTCTTCAGAAATTGGTTCTTGATGGCTCATGCTGCAAAGGTAGTATTACAGCGGGTCTTATTTGAAGGATCCCTTGGCAAATATGGAATGGAGCTTACCTTTGTCGCAAAATACAATCTGCAATGGAAGTAAAAGATAGCAATGGCAATATATTGATTGATGGAGATTCAGTCACATTGACCAAGGATCTTAAGGTCAAAGGAAGTTCGATTACACTCAAGAGAGGCACCAAGGTTAAGAACATTCGCCTGACTGATAATGAGGAAGAGGTTGATTGTAGAATAGAGAAAGTACAAATCGTGCTGCGGACGGAATTTCTCAAGAAAGTATAGTACGATGTGATGAATGAACAGGACTTTCTGGAATCAATCCAAAAATAGTGGACTTCAAAGGGAAAAAAATGGACTTATCGGAGACTTAGGGTGTAGGAGCTGGCATTGGGTGAACCAGAGGAGGATCAAAAGGGCTGTGAACAAAAGTACCTTCCTTGATTTGTTTTAATACGTCTTTTACAAATGGTGGACTGATATTGTCCGCTGGATCTTTCCCTGTATGGGCATAAATAGTACAGATTATAAACATGTCTTGCGTTGGAAAATATATTCCTCCAACCCTAAACCCTTTCTTGTGGCTCGCCTTATTAGCCGAATTAACTGTTCTAAATTTTACAAAATGGCTATCATCTTCACTAGAAACAATACCGTTATCTCTCTTTCTACAGAGCAGAAAGATATCACCACTACAGGCGTCAAACTCTGATATCAAATCTGTAATGAAGGAATAACGTTGGTCTTTCCTTTTTTTTAGAAATTCTTTGATTTGGGTATGGACGTCTGGGGTCGCCTCTATTTTCATTGCGGCCTATAGTTCCTTTGCCAATTCTTTATCTCCTTCAAATCTTGACTGGGAACTTTCCAATCTCTAAGGTCATTCCGGAACTCAATTACATCAATGATCATATCTTCGATTCGTTCATTGATAGCTGGATATTGTTTGAATAGGGAAGTATTATAATTGCATTTTAATACTTCAGAAACAATTGTAAAAACTTCTACAATTTTCAAATTATCCTCACTTACCTCTATCTTCGACAGATCTACTTTGTCTAAATAAGCATCGAGTTCATTAAGTAACTCTTCCAATTCAACAACTTGATTAGGCGCGGTTACTTTTTTAGGCTTTACAAAACTAAGCAACGAAGAAAATTTAGGAAAAAAAACTTCCTCGGTTGTTGAAGGCAGGAAGATTGTAGACATGATTGAGTTTGTTTAAGTGTCAGCATCAAGAAAAGTTACTTCCTCTTTGGTGTTTTACTTTACGTGAAAAACAACCTTTAAACATATTCTACTAAGAAGTTAAACAGAATCTTGCTAGTCTTAGTAGTGTTGTTGGTGTTGTTCGTGTTGGTAGTATAACGCAAAGTTATACTAGTTTGATCCGACACGTGTAATTATTTACAAAGTATTGAAGTTTCTCACCTAGTATCTATCCACAGCTATACACACAAAAAAAGTTAATATTTACGCAATTACAAAGACATTGCGGCCAACATATTACGACAAATTTAATATGGTCGCGAACACAATACTAAACGCTTTCTAAATAGCTTTTTAATCAAGTTGGAACAAAGAAACCCCTTGGCAGGGCGCCTTTGCCATCACCTATAGGGCATCATAAAACTTTTGCAACCGATCGGCGCACGTGTTCTCTTGAGAGGTTTCGTAACGGGCAAGTTGTCGCTTTCGTCCAATATGATGCAGAAGTCTCGACGCAGGATACACCAAGCAGTTTCGAAGTCCAACGCTTGCTAATGCATGAAAATAGTGCTTGTACATGATGTAGGCATTTGGTGCATAAGCCCATTCATGAATGTAGGTCACAGCAATTTGTACATAAGACGCTGATAATCAGGACTTATATTGGCCAATTTTGAAAATTGTGCCATATATGAGCTGAAAGTCAATCACTTACGTCAAATATTTTTAGGAAAATTATTGAAGAATGCTTGGAAATAGAAATAAGGTTAAATATCTTTGCGACCGCTTAAAGAAAAATTAGACCAAACCTTAAATAACAGCGCTGTGAATACATTGAGCTATCGGACGCCCTCCGCAAAAAAGGAAACGGTGACACATAGTTGGTTCGTAATCGATGCAGACGGGGAAACCCTCGGTCGTTTGTGCTCCCGCATTGCACACGTTTTACGTGGTAAGCACCGTCCGGATTTTACACCTCACGTTGATTGTGGAGATTATGTCATCGTGCTTAATGCCGACAAAATCCGCTTGACAGGTGACAAGTTGAATCAAAAAGAATATTTGTCATACTCTCTATACCCAGGCGGTCAGAAGAGAGTAACTGCCAAGAACTTGTTTGCCAAAAAACCTTATGCCCCTATCGAAATAGCGGTAAAGGGTATGTTGCCAAAGACCAAACTTGGACGTGCGATGATCAAGAAATTGTTTGTTTACAATACTGCTGTTCATCCACATCAGGCGCAACAACCAAAACCTTTTAACTTTTAATACAGGCTCCAATGGAAAAGATCAATGCTTTAGGCAGAAGAAAAGCTGCAGTAGCCCGTGTTTACCTGACAAAAGGAACGGGTGCCATCACAGTGAATGGCAAACCTTATAAGGAATACTTTCCGCAAACACATGTTCAAGGCAGCGTAATCGAGCCTTTTGAAACTGTAGATGCAATGAATTTGTACGATTTGAGTGTGAATGTAAATGGAGGTGGCTTCAAGGGCCAAGCCGAAGCAGTTCGCATGGCAATCTCTCGTGCTCTGGTAAAATTGAATGAGGATTTCCGCGCAATGCTGAAACCGAAAAAACTCCTTACCAGAGATGCTCGTGAAGTTGAGCGTAAAAAATATGGTAAACCTAAAGCCCGTAAGAGCTTCCAGTTCTCCAAACGTTAATCGCTGCCTTCAATTTTTTTTGCAAACATGCTATAAGCAAAATTCAACATGGAAAAACCTTCATATAATCAATTGCTCGAGGCTGGTGTACACTTTGGCCACCTCAAACGCAAATGGAATCCGAAAATGCGTCCTTATATCTTCATGGAGCGCAACGGAATTCACTTAATCGACCTTAACCGGACTTCTGATTGTTTGGAAAAAGCTGCTCAAGCAGCTCGCCAAATGGCAAAATCTGGTAAAAAAATAATGTTCGTTGCCACCAAAAAACAAGCACGCGAAATCGTAGCTAAAGCAGCCCAAAGCGTTGGTATGCCTTATGTGACTGATCGTTGGCTGGGTGGTATGATGACCAATTTCGCCACCATCCGCCGTTCTGTCAAGAAAATGCAGGGCATCGAGCGCATGTTGGGCGACGGTACACTTACCAGCGTTACTAAGAAAGAGCGTTTGACGCTTAGCCGTGAGCGCGATAAGATGGACAAAGTACTAGGTGGTATCGCCAACCTCAATCGCTTGCCTTCAGCTGTATTCGTGATCGACATTCACCATGAGCATTTGGCAGTAGCCGAAGCACATCGCCTAGGTATCAAAACCTTCGGTATGGTCGATACCAATTCAGATCCAGGACAAGTAGACTTCCCAATTCCAGCCAATGATGATGCGACTAAGTCGATCAAAATCATCACTGATTACCTGACAGAAGCAATTCGTCAGGGCCTGGAAGAACGCAAAAGCGCAACTAAAGGCAAGGAAGAGCCTGAAGCTGCAGCATAAAACTTTTTGCGAAAGGGGATTGTTCTTCATTTTTTTTTGAACTTGATTAAAAGAGATATACATGAGCGAAATATCAGCTGCTGATGTAAAAAAACTGCGCGATATGACCGGCGCAGGTATGATGGATTGTAAAAAAGCCCTTGGCGAAACCAATGGCGATTTTGAAGCAGCCATCGATTATTTACGCAAGCAAGGACAAAAATTGTCCGTGAAACGCGCTGACCGCGAAGCTAAAGAAGGTGTAGTGTTTGCTTTGGTATCCGATGACCGCAAACGCGGTGTGATCGTGAAACTGAGCTGCGAAACAGATTTCGTTGCCAAAAACAATGATTTCGTAGCATTGACTGGAAGAATCGCCGAAGCGGCATTAGCTAATTTCCCTTCTACATTGGAGGAATTGGCAGGTTTACCATTTGAAGATGTAACTATTGGCGAGAAAGTAATCGAGCAAGTAGGTGTCATCGGAGAAAAAATTGAATTGGCTCAATATGAGCGCTTAGAAGCTCCACAAGTAGTTGCTTATATCCACATGGGTTACAAAGCAGCTGTACTAGTAGGTTTAAATCAGGACGGAGATGCATTGATCCAGGCAGGTAAAGACGTAGCTATGCAAGTAGCTGCCATGAAGCCTATCGCTGTCGACAAAGACGGAGTTGATACTGAAGTATTACAACGTGAGTTGGAAATCGCTAAAGAACAAACACGTATGGAAGGCAAGCCTGAGGAAATGGTTGAAAAGATCGCACAAGGACGTCTGAACAAGTTCTTCAAGGAATCAACCTTGCTTGCTCAGGATTTTGTCAAAGACGGCAGCAAGACTGTTAGCGCCTATTTGGATGGCACTAGCAAAGGATTGACCGTCACGGCATTCAAACACGTTACACTAGGATAGAAATTGAGAAAGGCAACCAAAACGGTTGCCTTTTTTTTGGTCTCCACGATACATGCATTTCATTCGATCCTTGGACATTTTCTTGTTAAGTTTACAACATAAGCAGCCAAACACATGGGCCTAAAGTACAATCGCATCATGCTCAAATTATCTGGTGAATCCCTGATGGGTACCCAGCAATTCGGAATTGATGCGAATATGTTGCATCACTATGCGCTGCAAATAAAGGAGATCGTAGCAATGCGTGTCGAGGTAGCAGTTGTAATCGGTGGCGGCAATATCTTCCGCGGACTGAAAGCTGAGCATTCAGGTATCGAACGAGTGACCGGCGATTACATGGGTATGTTGGCCACAGTCATCAATGGTATGGCCCTGCAAAGCGCTCTCGAAACAGTAGGTGTATTTACCAGGCTGATCAGCGCTATCGAAATGACGGAAGTAGCAGAGCCATATATCAGAAGGAAGGCCATTCGCCATTTGGAAAAAGGGCGAGTAGTCATATTCAGTGGCGGCACAGGTAATCCATATTTCACTACAGATTCTGCAGCAGCGCTTCGCGCAAATGAAATCAATGCCGACGTAATCTTGAAAGGAACACGAGTCGATGGTATCTATTCGGCTGATCCTGAAAAGGATCCAAAGGCAACAAAATTCGATAAGATTACCTTCCAACAGGCCATTTCCCTTGGTCTGAATGTAATGGACATGACCGCATTCACACTTTGTCAGGAAAATAACCTTCCGATAGTGGTGTTTGATATCCATCACAACGAGAACCTGCCTCGCATCATCAAAGGAGAAGATGTAGGGACTTTGGTCTCCGGTTAATTTTATTTCCAAGCTTATTTGATTGCCATTTCTTAGCAAGAATATTGCTAACTTACTCTCATGCGCAGCTGGTTCAATAAATACCTCGATGCCCTGAGTCATATGTTTTACCCTCAACTATGCCTCGCTTGTGCAGAGCAGGAGGTGAGCGGCAAGCAATTATTTTGCGTAGCATGTGATATTGAGCTCCCACGTACAGATTTTCACCTGCATCGCGACAATCCATTTACCGAAAGACTAAAAGGCAGATTTGCAATCAATGGCGCCACATCCTTGCTCTATTTTGGCAAAGGCGGAGCTCCCCAGAAGCTTATGCATCAGCTCAAATATCAGGGCAAGACCGACATCGGATTGACCTTGGGAAAATTCCTTGGAGAAAGGATCAAGGACATAAGTCCTTACAAGGAACTGGATCTGATCATTCCCATTCCGCTGCATCCAGTCAAGGAGCGCAAGAGAGGATACAACCAAAGCGCTTTTTTGGCAAATGGCATAGGAACAGCGATGCAAAAAACAGTTCTTGAGCATGGGCTCAAGAGAAATAAGAATACTGAAACCCAGACTCATATGGGCAAGTTGGAGAGAATCCAGAATCTGTCAGGAGTATTTGAAATCGACCGGAAGTATGATCTTACAAACAAGCATGTGTTGCTAGTTGACGATGTATTGACGACGGGAGCTACACTCGAATCAGCTGCCCTGGTCCTATTACAAGTACCCGGATTGACGCTCAGCTTGGCTACATTGGCATTTGCGGAGCATTGGTAAAGGGCAAAATAAAAGAGGCCCACAAATACCGGTTTGTGGACCTCCAAATAAAACGAAAAACCAACTTATTCTAAGTACCCGGTTTGAGTTTGACCGGTATCTCTCTAATCGTTCCGCCGCGGCTGATGCTTAGTTTTACCACATCACCAACTTTGGCTCTTCCGATCCATTCCTGCAATTCGGGTACTGAACGAACGTTCTTTCCATCGATTCCGACGATGACATCATTTGGCAACAAGCCCGCATACTGCGCTGAACCCCCTTCAGCTAATTTGTATACATAAGCTCCTTGATTTATATTGACGCCAAGCTCTTCGCGATCCTGTCTTTCTAGTTCGCCCAAATCAACCATTTCAACGCCCAAATAGGCTCTCTGAAAACTTCCGTATTCGATTATGTCATTGACAATTTTCATTGCAAAATTGGTAGGAATGGCGAAAGAATAACCTGCAAACACTCCCGTAGGTGTTGCTATCGCTGAATTAATACCAATCAATTTGCCATTCAGATCCACAAGTGCGCCTCCAGAGTTGCCTGGATTGACGGCAGCATCAGTCTGAATAAATGCTTCGATCGCGTCAGTGCCTCTTCCTGCATTGATATCGATTTTTCTCTCTTTGGCACTGATAATACCTGCTGTGACTGTCGAACTCAGATTGAAGGGATTGCCCACTGCCAAGACCCATTCACCCACTCTGGCAGCATCGGAATCACCCAACGGCATTACCGCCAAATTTGGCTCGTCGATCTTCAATACCGCTATATCTGTCTTGGGATCTCGTCCCACGATTTTTGCTTTTACCTTGCGCTTGTCGTATAAGGTCACCTCAAACTCATCGGCAAATTCCACGACGTGATTGTTGGTGACTATATATCCGTTAGGGTCAATGATAACTCCTGAACCCGTACCTTCTTTTCTTAGAGGCTCGTAGCCATAGAACTGATCATCTTCATTCATAAACCAGCTAAATGGACTGCGCTGCAACTGCTGCTTGTATCTTTGTTGAGCCATTTGCTTGCTTTCGATTGATCTGATGTGCACGACAGCAGGCATGGCGATTTCAGCTGCGGCAGTGAAATTTAGTTCTCCAATCGCAGCACGGCTACTAACTTGAACTGCTTGAATCTTTTGAGATTCAGGATTGTTAATGTTGTTGTCTTTTTGGTTCATCCATTGGGAACCGCCGAGCGCTACTGCACCTCCGATAAGTCCCGCTGATAGAATTGATAACCAGGTTTTCATAAAATCTGTTTGATTTGAATTACCCAAATCTAACGGATGAAGCCCGGTAAAGTTATCGGTCAGTGATTACTTTAACATTCGTTTAACGAAGCTATATGTCCATTGACATTTTGCAATTTTTTAGATGAGAAATCGCAATTCTTAGCGAAGTATGTGATCCTGATAGTTGCTTTCAGCATTTTCAACGATTCGCTTGAACCATGCTTTTTTCTTCAGACTCTTTGTCAAACCCAACATTGTTTCTGCATCGGTGCTAGGGACCAGTTTGCGATTGACGAAATTGAAGTCCGCCTCATCATATTTGTATAGCTGCCAGTTGCCAAACCTGTATTCCAGAGCAGTCAGGCTCTCGACCCAATCGCCGGAATTGAGGTAAGTGACCTCATGACCTTTGATATCGACTTTGCGTATCTGTGGTTGGTGAATATGACCGCAGACCACATAGTCAAATCCTTTTTCGTGCGCCACATGAATGGCCTTAAGTTCAAAATCAGCAATGAACTTGATCGCTCTCTTGACGCCGCTTTTGACTTTCTTGGCAAGAGACCAGGGTTGTAGGCCAAATCTAACTCTGCACTTGTTGATCATCCGATTGAATAGTATCAATAGATCATAGCCTTTGCCTCCCAGTTTGGCAAGTATCGGTGAGCTGAGAACAGTGAAATCAAAAATATCACCGTGAAATATCCAGTATTTCTTATCCTGTAGATGCAAGACCAGCTTGTCGCGAAGGTGAATATTTCCAGCGCTCAGTTCTCCAAATTTTCTAAATATGTCGTCGTGATTGCCAGTGATATAGAAAACTTTGGTCCCTAATACCGACATTTTGATGATTTCCTGGATTACCTGCAAATGCTCCTTTGGAAAATACCGTTTCTTGAATTGCCAAGCGTCAAAAAAATCGCCGTTGATGATTAGTAATTCGGGCTTGATGCTGTTGAGATACTGAATAAGTTCTTTGGCATGGCAGCCATAAGTCCCCAAATGAACATCTGAGAGGATAACAACTTCTAATTCTTTTTTGATCACTGATATCAAGTATTACATCAATATTTAATACGTACTCATCTGTCAGCAAATTTATTAAGTCAAAGTGTTGTCTGTGTAAACTCGAAATTAATTAAGAGTAAACATTTGCCGAAGGTGTTTTTCGTCTGCCATTGCCCGAGCTATGG
>JBDSUZ010000152.1:0-3342 GCA_039927395.1 Saprospiraceae bacterium
TGCCGATATCATGAACAATCATGTTGATGAATTTCATATTCTTTGCTGTGCAATAGATATTTCCTAACCTATCGATATTGGAGTGGTCGCGATCGGAATTGTCCGAATTGAATACCTCTATTCCCCAAAACCAAGTGAAACTGCAATTGCCTAGTCCACATAGCAAAGTGTAGCTAAGTTGCCCGTCAATTGATGCTCTTTCATTTTCGTAATTTCTGAAAATTATTGGTGCATTCGCTGAGCCATTTGTAAAGCAGCTAAATGATGTTTGGGCATCAAAGGAATTTGTATAAATGCCAGCTCTCAGCCAAATCCAAACAGTGTCAGTCGGGGAAGTAATTTCAGCTGGTGAATTGAGTGCTTGTTGAAGTTTCCAAGGGCTTGCAAAGCTACCATCGCCTGACCCTGTAGCTGTAGATGAAACATAAAAATCTACTGCTAAACATTTGGATATAATGATTGCAGTGAATAATGCTGTAAGTAGATATTGTTTCATTAGATGCCTTTAGATAAGTAATATAATGAGCAAATGGTGGACGAAAGTAAGAGGCTACCATGCCATGGCGATACTTTCCTTCAAATTTACATTGTTCATCCATCAATTTTCTGACTATCCTGACTATATATGGCCCTTAGTTTTCTTATTTTCTGAACCAAATCATCGAACTCCTCAAAGTTTAATGTCTGACTGCCATCAGAAAATGCCTTCTCAGGTTCATAATGAATTTCAACGATGGCGCCATCCGCTCCAGCGATGAGAGCAGCTAAAGTTATCTTTTCGACATGCCTGCGTATGCCAATACCATGTGACGGATCTGCGATCACAGGTAGGTGACTTTTTTCCTTCAATATGGGTATTGCGTTGATATCAAAAGTGTTTCGATATGCACCTTCAAAGGTCCGGATCCCCCGCTCGCAAAGCATTATTCTTTCATTTCCAGCTGAAAAGACGTACTCTGCAGACTGCAATAATTCATCAATGCTGCCGGAGATACCTCGCTTGATCAATACAGGTTTATCGACTGCTCCAAGGGCGTCTAGCAGGTTGAAATTTTGGGTGTTTCTGGCGCCGACCTGAAAGATATCTACATAATCCCTCATTGCTTCAATCTGTGAAACCTGCATTACCTCCGAAATGATCTTAATACCATTGGCTTGGCAAGTTTGATGAAATAGTCGCAAACCTTCAATGCCCAAGCCGCGAAAAGCATATGGGGAACTGCGAGGCTTATAAACTCCTCCACGCATGATCTTGACATTGCTCTTGACCAAATGCTGCACGATTCTTTCAATCTGACTTTCGCTTTCAATAGAGCAAGGCCCTGCCATCATGGTGAAGTCGCGTTCACCGATGATCACCCCGTCACCAAGATCAATTTCGGTTGGGTTGACTTTCCATTTGCGACTTACGAGTTTGTAGGCATCGGTCACTCGATGTACATCTGTGATGCCTTGCATTTTTCCTATCGTTCGCAAGTCGACTTCTTTGTTGAGGACGACGACCAAATAGTGATTGGTTTGTGTCTTGATCTCCATAGGTTTTAAATGAAGATCTTCAAGCGTCATTTCGATGGCATGTCGCTCTGCAGAGGAAATTTCTTTAGATAACTGAATGATCATGGCCTTATGTTTTGTACAAATTGATTAATGCTTGTCTTGGAAATTCCACTCGTCACAAGATGTCTTATAAATGCGCTTCCGATAATTGCACCATTGCTGAAATTGGAAGCATTCTCAAAACTGTGCTGATCGTGAATTCCAAATCCTGCAAGGATTGGATTTCTCAGTTTCATACTGCCTATCCTTTTGAAATAGTCGCTTTGCATATTCAGATTCTTATTTGAGCCTGTGATACCGTTTGAAGAAACCATATAGATAAATCCAGTGGTATTTTCATCAATTTCCCGAATTCTGTTTTCGCTTGTCTGTGGTGTTATAAGTAAGATATTGGCGAGATTATGTACACGACATTTCTCCTTCCACATTGATTGATAGTAGTCTAGCGGCATATCTGGAATGATGACTCCATCGATTCCAATTTCAGCGCATTTTTCAATGAAGGCATCTTCACCGTATTGTAACACTGGATTTAGATATCCCATCATTATCACAGGAATATTGACGAAGCGGCGGAGCTCAGTTAATTGTTCAAAAAGAAACTTGAGATTCATACCGTTGGCAATTGCCTTCTGGCTGCTTTCCTGTATGACAGGTCCATCGGCTAAAGGGTCAGAAAATGGAAAACCGAGCTCTACAATGTCTACCCCAGCCTCTTCCAATCCTTGGAGTATAGGCAGGGTATCCTGCAGTTGCGGAAATCCAGCGGTGAAATACACTGAAAGCACCTTCTCCTTCTTGCGTTGAAACAATTCGTGAATGCGGTTTGTCATAGTTGAAAATGCTTTTGATAGGTCATCATGTCTTTGTCCCCACGGCCTGACAAATTGACGACGACTAGGTCATCTTTTTTGAATACCATTTTGCGCAAATAGGCCAAAGCATGAGCGGATTCAAGTGCAGGAATAATTCCATCTGTCCTCGACAAATGTATTGCAGCCTCCAGTGCCTCTTCATCCGTCACATTTACTATTTGAGCTTTGCCGGTATCGTGCAAATAGGAGTGCACAGGTCCGATGCCTGGATAGTCTAATCCCGCTGATATGGAATGTGGTTCTATAATTTGCCCATCATCCGTTTGGATGAGGTATGTCTTGCTGCCGTGAATGATCCCTTTCCTCCCTAGCGCAATAGTAGCAGCAGTTCTCCCAGAATTTATGCCTTCACCGCCAGCTTCCACCCCAATCAATTTAGTAGTTCCATTGTCAATAAAATGATAAAAAGCACCGATGGCGTTGCTTCCTCCTCCTAGGCAGGCTAGCACATAATCGGGGTATTCGCGACCTGTCATTTCCTTAAGCTGAAACTTGATTTCTTCACTGATTACTGATTGAAATTTAGCTACCATATCAGGGTAGGGATGCGGACCGACAACTGACCCAATGATATAATGGGTGTCGACCGGATCATTTATCCATTCGCGGATGGCTTCGTTGGTAGCATCTTTGAGCGTCTTACTACCGCTAATGGCAGGTATGACTGTAGCTCCGATCAATCGCATTCGTTCAACGTTTGGCATTTGGCGTGCCATATCTATTTCACCCATAAAAATGGTGCAATTCATTCCCATCAGAGCACAAGCTGTGGCAGTGGCAACACCATGTTGACCTGCACCAGTTTCGGCGATAATTCGTTTTTTGTTGAGTCGCTTGGCGAGTAATATCTGGCCGATCGTATTATTGATTTTATGTGACCCAGTGTGATTCAAGTCCTCGCGTTTCAAAT
>JBDSUZ010000153.1:0-3315 GCA_039927395.1 Saprospiraceae bacterium
CGGGATCCAGCTCTTTTAGATTTTTGCCGAGGTAGTTTTCTTTAATATTTGGATGAAAATTAGCCTTGGCATAGCCGCGATTATTGTAAGCATCACGGTAATTGGAGTCCAACAATATTGCTTCGTCGAAATCTGCTATTGCTCCTTCGTAATCTCTTGAATTCAAGCGCGCATTGCCACGATTGTAAAATGCCTCTTTGAACTCCTCATCCAAATCAATAGCTTTTGTATAATCAGCTATTGCTGAAGGGTAATTTTTACCTCTTGCCTTTGTATAGCCCCTGTTATTGTATGCTTCCTTGTAATTGGGGTCAATTTCAATCGCTTTGGAATACTCCATTAGCGCTAGTTGCTGATTGCCTTGCTTGATCGCTGTTTCTGCCCGATCAAAATACTTCTTTGCCATATGCGATTGGCCCATTGCCAATGCAGTCCATAATAATCCGCAAAAAAATATTAGAGCCCTCATAAGTGGGATTGTCATACTGACGACATGACGAATCAAATTTCGGCCTATTTCCAGTGGGAAATTAAGCAATTGGAGATGATCTTGCCGATATATTATACCAGCATTTCAATTTGTTAGCTACATGCTCAGTCGAATAGGATAGAATCGCGATTTAATTGACTTTGACCAATTGTTGCTCCAGATATTCTTCAAAGCTCAGGAAGCTCTCTTTGGCTCCTTTTGGCAAGATTTCAAGTATTCGATTCGAAACAGTTTGCATTAATTGATGATCATGACTGTTGAATAGAATATTCCCGTTGAAATTTTTCAATGCCTCATTGAGGTTGATGATGGATTCCAAATCGAGGTGATTGGTTGGATCATCAAGTAGCAAGAAATTTGGATGTCCCAACATCATTCGCGACAACATGCAACGTACCTTCTCGCCTCCTGAGAGCACGCTCGTTTTTTTGAAAACCTCCTCGCCCGAGAACAGCATCCTTCCCAAAAATCCACGGATAAACTGCTCGTCCTTCTCCTCTGAATACTGCCTTAACCAATCTATCAATGAAAGATCCTGACTCCCTGTGAAATAGGAAGTATTTTCATTAGGCAAGTAAGCCGTTGTGATCGTTTGGCCCCATTCGATAGTTCCAGTATCGGCTTCTTCCTCACCGCTAAGCACCTTAAAGAATGCGCTCATTGCTGCGGGCTCGTAGCTCAACACGCCGATCTTATCGCCTGAGTTGAAAGTGAAGGAGAGTTTCTCAAACAGTATTTTGCCTTGTTTATCTTTCTTGCTGAGGTTATCAACTTTGAGGATGATATCTCCTGCAGGTCTATCTGGGATAAATGCGATGAACGGGTATTTACGAGAGGAGGGTTTGATTTCCTCCAGATTCAATTTTTCTAGTGCTTTTTTGCGGCTTGTAGCTTGTCTGGATTTGGAAGCATTGGCGCTAAATCGGGCGATAAATTCCATCAATTCCTGACGCTTATTTTCGACCTTCTTGTTGTTGACCGAAGTCTGGCGCGACATGATTTGGCTTGTCTCATACCAGAATGTGTAATTACCAGTAAAGATCCTTATCGCCTTGAAATCGATGTCGACAACATGCGTACAGATCATATCCAGGAAGTACCGATCATGCGATACGACGATCACCATGTTTTTGAAATCGGCCAAGAAATCGGCTAGCCAAGTGATGGTCAATGCATCAAGATCATTGGTTGGCTCATCAAGTAGCAGGATATCGGGATCGCCAAATAATGCCTGGGCAAGCAAGACTTTCACCTTTTCAGCTCCGCGCAATGTACTCATCAACTGATGGTGGAGTGCTTCTTTGATGCCAAGATTGCTCAATAATTCAGCAGCGTCGCTTTCTGCTGTCCAACCGCCCATTTCGCCAAACTCATGTTCCATATCAGCTGCCTTCATGCCATCAGCTTCTGTGGCATCTGGATCCATGTAAATCGCATTTTTTGCGATCATCAGGTCGTACATTTTCTTGTGGCCCATGATGACTGTATCGAGCACGGTATGATTGTCAAATGCATGATGATTCTGTTGTAGGACAGCCATCCTCTTATTTGGTTCGATACTGATATTGCCTCTATTACCCGAGATTTCGCCAGATATCATTTTGAGAAAGGTAGACTTCCCGGCACCATTGGCTCCAATCACTCCATAGCAATTGCCTTGGGTGAACTTTAGATTGACATCTTCAAATAGGATGCGTTTGCCGTATTGGAGTGCTAAATTGCTAACTGTGATCATTTGCCATTGCTGATTTGAGGGCGCAAAGGTAAGAAAAATTGAACTATGGCATATGGCATAAGGCCTAGGGCATAAGAGGTGTCAAAATTGTAAACAGAATCAGAAATTTGGTAGCGACGTAGCATGCTACATCTGTTAAATGACTGGTAAGGTCGCGACCTTACCATCTTTGTCTTTTTGCGGAAAAGGATCAAGCTCTATCGATCAAAAACCACAAATCTCTGTGTTCCCAATATTCCCGATTTGTCTCTAAAATGCATGTAGTAGTGCCCAGCACTTAACCCAACCCGGTCAATCTGCAATTGATTTCCCCAGATATTTGTGATATGTTTTAGTTCCTGCCCTAGAGAGTTATATATCATGCAATTTGCATTTCTTAATGACTCGCCCAATTCAATATTCGCCTTGTCATAAATTGGGTTAGGGGATATCTTAATGTCTATTTGATTTTTTGCCAAATCTTTGCTAGAGTGGACGTAGTGGCAGTCAATTTGAGCTTGGAAATTGTGGAATCCGATAATGGTATCGGTATAGCAGCGGATACCAACAGCATAGGTCCCGTCGAACATGGAACCTGTGCAGAGGAATTGGTCATATGGACTGAAATCATCTAAGAATCCGATTTGTTCGATTATTTTATGACTTCCATCAGACCCCGCTCTGGTGATAAACATTGATTTTAATGCGAAACCATTGATCATTTCAATTCCAGTAGAATCAACAGTTATTGCTATTTCACAAGAATCGACGATTGTAATCCAGCTTTCACCTACTTCTTTATTAAAGTCAAATAATACTGAGAAGTCATTATTGAAGAAGTTGAAGAAATATACCACTCGAGCTTCGTCATATACATAATAGCGGTTCGTAAAGTCATCGACCGTGGGCTCTCCAAATCTTTGTATTATCTGACAAGTTTTATTTTGAATCGAAGTATCTCCGATAGAAATCCATTCATTGTAAATAGAAACCCAAGGCAAAAGCATTTGAATACTATGCGTCCATGTAGCACCGGTAGGCGCAAATTTGAGTTCTTGGGCTCTAGTGTTTTGAAATAGAAAAACTAGAAAGACGCTGATTAATAGTGATT
>JBDSUZ010000154.1:0-13555 GCA_039927395.1 Saprospiraceae bacterium
CATTACACTTGGTCAGTATTTCATGATGTACAGGGATTGATCGACAAGATGGGCGGCAAATCTTCATTTGTTAAAATGTTAGATTCAGTATTTGTCCAGAGCCCTGGCTTTGACGATACGTATTACGGCGGCACGATCCACGAAATCCGTGAAATGCAAATTGCAAATATGGGACAGTATGCTCACGGCAATCAACCCATTCAGCATATGATATACCTCTACAATTATGCTGCGGAACCCTGGAAGGCGCAATATTGGGCTCGAGAAGTGATGAACCGACTGTATCAAGCAGTTCCTGACGGCTATTGTGGCGATGAGGACAATGGACAGACTTCAGCTTGGTACGTCTTTTCTGCCCTTGGATTCTATCCCGTTTGTCCTGCCACTGATGAGTATGTGCTGGGCTGTCCCCTATTCAAGAAGGTCAAATTAAACTTCGAAAATGGCAACAGCACTACCATTAGTTCAAATATTGATGCGCGTCAATGGAGATATGTGGACAAATGCACGCTAAATAAGAAGGAGTACGATGCAAATTTCCTGCGCCATTCGGAGCTGCTCAAAGGTGTAAAATTGGATTTCAAATTGAGCGAAATGCCAAATAAGCAGCGAGGAATCCAAGCTATTGACAGACCCTATTCATTTTCAAATCAGCCTAAATAATCTAATGATTATCAACAGTATATCAAGCGCAAAATACCTATTGACATTAACGATAGGGATTCAAGCCCTGCTGGGAATTTCGCAGGGAAACAAAAATTACATTCAATACGTCAATCCCCTGATTGGCACACAAAGAATGGGGCATACATTTCCAGGTGCTACTCTACCTTTTGGCGCGGTGCAATTGAGCCCGGATACCGACACCATTCCATACGAAATGGACGGAAAATACAATCCATTGGTGTATGCTTATTGCGCCGGATATCAGTATGATGATCCTACTATAGTGGGTTTCAGCCACACGCATTTTAGCGGTACAGGGCATTCGGATTTGGGGGATTTCCTGATTATGGCCACAAGTGGCGCTTTGCAAATGAATCCCGGAACAAAAGACAATCCTCAAAGTGGCTTTCGCTCGGCTTACTCTCATCAAAACGAAGTCGCCAGCCCAGGCTATTACAAGGTGAAATTGGACGATCAGAATATCACAGCTGAAATGACCACTAGCATGAGAGTTGGATTTCACAGATATACATTTCCTGACAAATCTGACGCACATATCATCCTAGATCTGATGTCGGGCATCTATAATTACCCTGACAAGAATATTTGGACTACTGTCCGCGTGTTGAATGATTCCACCCTAGTGGGCAGCCGTCAGACTAATGGATGGGCCAAGAACAGGACGCTCTACTTTGCAATGACATTTTCCCGGCCATTTACCAATTATGGCTGTGTCGACAATTCCGAAAAACAAACATATAGAGGCTTTTGGCGCAAATTCAATCAGACAGATCATTTCCCCGAACTAGCGGGAAAACAATTGCGAATGCATTTCGATTTTGCAGTAGAAAAAGCAGAGCAAGTGATGATCAAATTTGCGCTGTCACCAGTGAGCACTGACAATGCACTGCTCAATTTGCAAACAGAAATTCCTCATTGGGATTTCGACAAAACAAAACGGGAAGCAGAGAATATCTGGAATAAGCAATTGGGAAAAATTGATTTTCAATCCGATAAGAAGGACGATCTAATAAATTTCTATACCGCCATGTATCATGCCGCGCTGATGCCAACAGTATTTATGGATGTCAACAATCAATACCAAGGACTTGATCAAAATGTGCACATGGCAAAGGGCTTTACAAACTATTCCTCATTTTCGATATGGGATACTTACAGAGCATTTCACCCACTGATGAACCTCATAGATCCCGCTCGTAATAAAGATTTCGTGTCATCAATGATGGCACATTACGATCAGAGCGTATTGCATATGCTGCCAATCTGGTCACATTATGCCAACGACAATTGGTGCATGAGCGGATATCACAGTGTGTCGATACTGGCCGATGCGATTGTCAAAGGAGTGTATACAAGCGACCTTGAGAAAGCGATGGAGGCATGTATTGCAACTTCTACCAAACGCAATTATGAAGGTCTTGGTGACTATATGGACCATGGATATATTGCTCAAGACAAAAACGGAGTATCGGTGTCCAACACATTGGAATATGCTTACGACGACTGGTGCATAGCACAAATAGCAAAAAAGCTGAACAAGAAAAAGTACTACCTAGATTATATGGCCAGATCCGAAAATTGGAAGAATGTCTACGACGCAAGTATAGGATTTATGCGCCCAAAATTGAGCAATGGGCAGTTCAAACAGGCATTTGATCCGCTTAAGACAGATGGACAGGGTTTTATCGAGGGAAATGCATGGAATTATAGCCTATACGTCCCTCATGATCCAACACAATTAATTGCCACTATGGGCGGCGAAAAAGCGTTTGTGAGGCATTTGGATTCTCTATTTACAATGGAATTACCAGATAAATTCTTTGCAGAAACAGAAGACATTACTCGTGAGGGAATCATTGGAAATTATGTCCATGGAAATGAACCAGCGCATCATGTGGCTTATCTATACAATTGGACATCGCAGGGCTGGAAGACTCAAGCAGAGGTCCGCAATATTCTTCGCAGACAATATCACCCCGGTCCAGCAGGACTTAGCGGCAATGATGACTGCGGACAGATGAGCGCTTGGTATATCTTTAGTGCATTGGGATTCTACCCTGTCTCTCCTGGCTCGGACCAGTACAGCATTGGATCACCGATCATGAAAGAAGCAAGCATACAACTCGAAAATGGCAAAACATTGCATATTGTTGCCAAGAATCAAAGTGATGAAAACGTGTACATCCAATCTATCACAATGAATGGTAAGCCATACACCAACAACTATTTCACACATGACGACCTGATCTCGGGGGCTGAGATAGTGTTTGTGATGGGGAGAAAGAAGAAGTAGGAAGCAGCTTGACGGCCTTACTTTTCCAAAGCTTGATGCTGTAACTTTTCCAAAGCTTGATGCTGTAACTTTTCCAAAGTTTGGAACTTTGGAAAAGTTTGTACCTAAAAGCAAATAGCCACCCCGATTTCTCGGGATGGCTATTAGTGGAACGCCGCCTTTGATGAATGTAATGGTACTGAATACTTAAACTAATTGATAATAAAATAATTTCAACATAATTTCAATCTCTTTTGCTTCGCCTAAATTTATATTCAATAGAAATAAAATAATTCGAACTAAAATAACCAAAACAATAACTAAGAATAAAATCAATTCTAAACTAATCCCTAATTCAATTTGTCAATTCTATCTATTTTCCCAACTCTATAAAGAACTCAAAATATTTTCCTAACTCAATCATTTAACCTATTCACTAAATTCTTTCTTCTAATTCTCTCTGCCAATCTCATCTCTAAATCTATCTTCTAATTCTATTTCTTCTACTGGACATTACAAACATACGGGCACCAGCAGCCCAATAAGTGCCGACATGCGATGGAAACATATTTTTTTTTATTTAATATCGTCACAAATGCTGCTATTCCCTAGAAACTGAGGCGAGATAAAGCTATAAGACCTTCGCTGTGCGTGTTTAATAGGGCAATGTCTGTGATTGATCGAAAAAATGAAAAGCCCGCAATGCGATTGCATATCTTTAAAATAACCAAAACATAAAGTTCGCATGAATCTAAGTCTACCAACTTCGCTACTAAATCTCGCAAAAACCATTTTGCTATTCCTGCCAACTCTCGTGTTTGGTCAACAGAACTTGACCACACCGCAAGTGAGTCAGGCCGCGACTGTAACTCAGCAAGTAGGATTGAGTACCATTACTATTACTTATCATAGCCCACTGGCCAATGGAAGAAAGATACTAGGAGAACTAGTGCCCTACGATGCCGTGTGGAGAGCTGGAGCCAATGAGAATACTACTATCGAACTGAGCACAGATTGCAAGGTTGAGGGTAAATCCCTACCAGCAGGTAAATATGGCTTGCATATGATTCCAAAACAAAATGAATGGACTATCATCTTCTCAAAAAATTCTGCAGCATGGGGAAGCTTTTTCTACAAAGATTCTGAAGATGCCTTGCGCGTCACGGTCAAAGCTCAAACCGCTCCAGCACAAAATTGGCTGAGTTACTCCTTCGCCGATCCAAAGGCAGAATCCGCAGTGGTTCAACTGCATTGGGACCAATTCATGGTTCCTTTCAAGGTTACATTTGATGTACCTGAAATCGCTTATCAAAGTATGTCAAAAGAATTAACTGGACTGGGGGGATTCTTCTGGCAGGGATACAACCAGGGAGCACAGTATCTGTACCGCAATAAAATACATATGGATCAGGCTAGCCAATGGGCTGATAAATCAATTGAAATCCAAAAGACCTTCCCAAATCTTCAGCTTAAGGCCAAAATGCTGGATGCCAAAGGCAACAAGGAAATGGCTGCAAATCTAAGGACCGAGAGCTTAACCTTGGGCGATGAAGCTCAGATCAATGCGTATGGTTACGAATTAATCGCTGCCAAGAACTATGCGGAGGCTAACCAAATATTTGCAATGAATGTCAAGAAATTTCCCAATTCATGGAATGCCTATGACAGTCTTGGGGAAGCGCAAATAGAACAAGGAAACAAAAAGGATGGCCTTGCCAATTATAAGAAAGCATTGAGCAAGGCTCCTGATGCTCAAAAATCCCGAATAGAAGGAATCATCAAGCATATTGAGGCGAAATAACCAAATCCAGAGACGCATTTGGTTGTACGGGGAGGGGAAGCTGCAAAGCAACCCCTCTTTTATTTTGGCAAATTCAGCATATTTCCATACCATAATATGCTGAATAACAAGATATTAATTATCAACTTGAAAAAATATTACTTACTTTAGAACTGTCGATGCAACTATTCCCACCCATTAGCCCCTCTTTGTAGTTATAAAACGAATCACTTGAAACTGTTTAGACTTAGCCAACGAATAACCGACGACGAACTGGTGCAAGGTTGCCAGGGAAGGGATGCCAAGTCACAACGGGCCTTGTATGACCGCTTCAGTCCAAAGATGATGTCACTATGCTTCAGATATATCAATCAGGCAGAGATAGCGGAAGAGGTGATGTCAAATGGTTTCATTCAATGCTTCCAACATATTGATCAATTCAATTTCAATGGTAGCTTTGAAGGCTGGCTACGCAAAATCGTAGTGAGAGCTTGTTTGGCATATCTGAGATCAAAGAAAAACCTTGAATTCAAGACCGAGCCAATCGAACACAATGTTGAAAAGTTTTATTACACACCGGAATTGTATCTCGATGCCGATGATCTAATGCAACTGATAGCTGATCTGCCAAATGGCTATAAGACAGTGTTCAACTTGTATGCAATCGAAGGTTACAAACATGCTGAGATAGCAGAAATGCTTCAAATCTCAGAGAACACTTCCAAGACGCAATTGATGAGAGCCAGGGATTTATTGCAGAGCCGAGTAAAAGCTCTGGAAACACAACTCAATGAACTTACACATGAATCCTGAACATAACCCTATCGACCCTATGTTTCGCGAAACCCTGCGCAACTACGAGATAATACCTTCAGAAAAAAGCTGGGAAAAAATCCAAGCTAGCATTGAATCTAAACCTGCTAGAAGGCTAGTTATATGGTTACCAATGATGGCTGCAAGTATTTGCTTATTGATAATCGCCGGGATCATTTGGAATGAAATATCTGTAGGCAAAATAGAAATCGCAAAGGCAAATACAGCTCAAAAAAGAGAGACAAAAACGATTGATCATAATGCAAAGGAAAATCCTTCCCAGATAACACAAGCAGAGGATGGTCCGCATAGTCAAGAAGGAATCATCGCGCAAGAGCAATCTCCCAACAACATCACAAACCAATCACAAGTAACTCTTAAAAAAAACAACAATTCTCCTCAGAGATTGCAAAGTCCAAGCATGGAAAAAGCTCCAGTGGATGTGGTTGCAGACAATAAGGCAATGCTAAATCGCAGCCCTAAAATGGTGCCGATCGCTTCATTACCATTTGAAAATGAGGGAATTGAACAGAAGGGAATTAACAAAGTTGACGAAAAGCAATTCATCGAAACAAAGGTAAATGCCCTTGCAAATCAAGAGAAATCAACAAAGACAAACAAGAATCCACTGGTCAGTATACATTCGAATATCACAAGCGAAGATCTACTGGCTTCACTGGAAGACAATAGCGGAACATTTAGTTTCGGACGAAAATGGCTCGCGGTCGCTGAGAAGAAAGTGATCGAAGTCAGCAAGCAAATTAGAATTCCAGACAACTTGAGTTCTATTGATCAAATTGAAATCATATTTTGAAAAACCAAACAAACAAAACGAAATGAAAAAGACAATTTTAAGCGTTTTTATGATCGGATTGAGCAGCTTTGCCTTCCAATCTACACTATGGGCGCAGGACAACAGCAACTCGGTAACCATTGAAGTTGACAAAAAAGTAGACCAGGATGTGATCGCAAAGATCAAAATGAAAACTGAGGAAATCCTCAATACCAAGACCACAGCATTTCGCATAAGCGTGGAAAAGTACACGGCAATGCAGAAAGCTGGTGAAATATCTGACCAAGAGATGGAGCGCAAAATCGAGCAACAAGCAGAGATTTTTGAAAAAGAAATCAAAAATGATGTTGAAAACCTCGAGTTTGTAATACGTCGTGAGCTGTCAAAAGAAACTGGTTCCATCGAGATCGACATGGACGAATTGCGTGAAATGAGCGGCAATCGTTTCAATATCAATATTGAAAATGGCGACGATGACGATGATCATCATGGAATGGAAGGAATGGGAATGTCAGGTGATACCACCGGTGAAAACCACTCATTCAAAATCAAGTTGCCAAAAAGTAAAGGTGATAAGAAATTCATAGCAGGCATGACGATTGCATTTGGATTGAACTACCTAGCAACCGATGAACCAAGTGTAACTGCCTACTATCCTGAATTCAAAGTTGGAAGAAGCAGCTATTTCGAAGTCGGTTATCTCGCATCGTCAAGACTAGGCGCTCCCGGCAGCCACTTCTATTTGAACTATGGATTGTCATACAATCATATCAATTTGGATATGGATGGCAAATCTATCATCACGCATAACGATGGAGAGCCTGTATTTATCGCTGCAGGTCCAAATGTCAAAGATTCTGAACTTAATATCAGCTATTTGACCATCCCTCTGACTTTAAGATTAGCTTCTAAAGGAATCGAAGGATTTGGTCTCGAAGTTGGTGGATATGGCGGAGTACGAATTGGTTCCAATCAAGTATATAGCTACAAATCAATCATAGACGAGGATGTTGAAGTAAGATCAAAGCATCGCTATGGATTGAACAGATTTATGGCTGGTGTAACTGGAACAGTAGGCTGGAGATGGTTCAACCTGTTTGCCCGCTATGATTTGATTCCATTATTCGAAGATCATGATGTCTATGATTACCAAACATTGACTGGCGGTATCCGATTCAACTTGCAATAATCCACAAAAACAATTGTGTATTCCCGAGCCGGCCTTCATATTGAGGGTCGGCTTTTTTTTGAAGTATTGCCTTGATTTTGGCATGATGGTCGACTAAATGGCCGATTGCATAGATCGCAGTTTACAAATTCATATATTAACATTTCATTTAAACCCCCTTATTTATGAATCCTGTTGTAATCTTTCTAACTGCTCTACTCCCACTCGTCATTGGCTTTGTTTGGTATAATCCCAAAGTCTTTGGTACAGCATGGATGAAAGCTAGTGGTGTAACGCCTGAGATGGCGGCCAAATCTAATATGGTCAAGACCTTTAGTCTGACCTATTTTTTCAGCTTGATGTTGACAATAATGCTCTACTTCCTCGTCATTCACCAAAGCCATTTGATGTCAATAGTCATGAATGAACCTGATGCTGCCAATCCTGCTTCTGAAGCTGGCAAATGGTTTGCAGATTCAATGGCTAGGTACGGTGGAAATTTTAGGACATTCAAGCATGGTATGCTTCACGGTACCATTTCAGGTATCCTATTGGCATTCCCAATTACAGGTGTTGCTGCTTTGTTTGAAATGAAAAGTGCAAAATATATTTTCATCAATGCAGGCTTTTGGGTCGTATGCATGATGTTGATGGGCGGCTTCATTTGCCAATTTGGATAAATTACCCTTCTTTCAAATCTGCTAAAGATTTGAAAGTTGAAAATAGAGTGGTTGTGAAACATTACCCTAGCCTTTAGGCTGGGGTAATGTTCCGCAACCTAATTAAGAATCCACCCCACCGCCTTCATTTCCCCATTCTGTGCCCTAAATACGATCTCGTATCGCCCTGGTATTAGATCATCAAATTGGCAGGATATTTTGCTGGAATTAGATTGCTTTTCTGCCACTAATTGACCTGTAGAATTAAAGAGCTGCACAATTCCATCATGCATAATGTTCGCAGGTAATTGCAAGGTAAATCCGGGGGAGTTTGAGGGATTTGGGTACACCATTAATTCGCTGGAAACTGCGCAATCAAAGCGTAATATCTTGGAGTATTGCAATTGCCCATCGGCCATTTGGTATCTGATCCGATAGTATTGAGTTGGAGCAAATGGTACAGGCTCGAGCCTATAGTCTTGAAGTCCCTCTTGAGCTGCCAATTGAGTTATGACATCCCATTTTACAAAATCACCACTTGATTCAAGATAAAATAATGCTCCCCTATCATTCACTTGTGCTGTCCATTCGAGCAATGGTTTTTGTCCTTCGCAAATAGGATTTATTTGCTCGAATTTCACCGAAAGAGGAATGAGATTTAGATCCATGGCCTCAGCGAAACACGGTATGACCTGATTCAACTCAAGGACGCCATTTTGGAAAAACCCAAAGGCCGAATCCCAGCGGAATACATCCCAATAAAAATGACTGACGCCAATACTATCCGCTAAATTTGCAATCTCTTCAATCCAAGCACATTTACTGCTAAGGTTGGCTGAAGTTCCCACTCCAAATTCACCCAGAAAGACTGGAATATTGTAATAAATGGACCATGCGGCCACGCTTCTGAATTCAAGTGACATATCTTCCACGTCAGTTCCGATTGGAAAATTACGTGCCGGGAAATTAGGCGGCTGTGTCCAACTCATGCCCTGATGTGTAAAGTAGAAAGGCGTATAACTATGGAATGTATAGATGGCATTTGTTTCATTTACCGGGTTAAAGCCTAATAACCCGTTGGCACTATTATAGCCATTTCCACCAAAGATCAGCGTATGCGTAGTATTGTGATTACGGATAGTGTCGCGCACAGTTTGAAGCACAGTTCTAAGGTTAGTATTTGAGATTGAACCAGTTGGTTCGTTGTACAATTCAAAAAATGTACGTTCTGGATCGAGATATGAATACCGTTGAATAATCTGTCGCCAAACAGCGCAAATCCGTGGAATCTGGGCCGCATAATTTGCATCAGTCAGATCAAGTCCATGGTGATTGTCGATGATCAAAGTCATATTGTAGTCTTGGGCCCAGACTATGACAGAATCAATAAGGTCAAATGCAAGATTTGTAGTGTCGAGATTATATGGTGGATTGGGATTGCCCAATCGTTCGAAAATGACAGGCATGCGCATAGATTGGTAACCCATCCCATACAACAACTGCACTTTTGCACGAGTAAATTGGCCGACTTCTGGGTAAGAATTAAATGGGAGCAACCACCAAGCTTCTAACCAATTAGAGAGATTGAATCCCCTTGTGAGCCCTGCAGACCTCGTCCAGGCATTTGAAGCAGGTGGTAGCGCAAGGTTGAGCATCTCGATAGCATCGATGTATACAGCCCCTGTACCACTGTTAGCATCGCTACCGACGCTAATGTCTATTTCGCGTATTGCATTGAGGTCTATGTATGATCCTCCAACCAAGGCAACAATAGGAATATCAACTACTCTGTATGTAGCGGAGCTTGATCCAAGTGTAAAAATAGTCCCGTAAGTACTGCCATTGCGTAACTGAATCCGAAGCTGATTGTCACCAGTCAAGCCGCGATACGCAATTCGCATATGTGTAAATCCTGACAAATTACGGGCTGGGGAACTTCCCCAGTTATCCATATTAAGGCCAAATCCTGCCCAAAATCCCCCAATCGTATAGTTGAACTGATAGTGTTGCGATCCCTCATAAGGCATATTGCTGCTTACTTCCGATAAGGTGCCATTAACATTCCAAATCCCCGTTACGTATGTATTTCCAGCATTATATACATCAAGCGCATTCAGATTGAAAACCAGCAAAAGCGAAAAAATAGGTAGCAATACAGATCTCATGGTACGACGCTTTATATGTCGGTAATATACTGATGCTTAGGGAGTTTTGGAGATAACTTTTGGAGGAAGGAAGGAAGGAAGATGAGAGTTAAGAGTTAAGAGTTCAGAGTTCAGAGTTTGTCGAATGTCATATCAATTACCCCAGCCTTCAGGCCGGGGCTATGTCGTTACCGTTACGAAAATGTCTATTTAGAAAAATCGAATCCACGCAATGCTTCGCGTGGTCGTCAAAACGGATTTCGTCCTATAATCGACCTCCCTTTAGTTCAGGATCTGCACAACAATATCTGGGAACAAGCCCAACAAAACGAGGCTTATGCAAATCATCGTCAGGGTCGCACGATGAGCCCATGGAATGTCAATGACCGTTGGAGCAGCGCTTGATTGGCGGAAAAACATGGCGATAATAACCTTGAAATAGTAATAGAGGCCAATGAGTGATCCGATAACTGCAAGGACAACGAGCCACACATAGCCTGCTTCAAGAGCATTGAAAAAAATGAGGTATTTGGCAAAAAAACCAGCTAGCGGCGGAATGCCAGCCATGGACAAAAGTGCTAATGTCATGACTCCTGCGAGGAAGGGATTGCGCTTGGCGAGGCCATCGAAACTGTGCAGATTATTGCCGCTTCCCTCTTCATTGCCAGAAAGCAAATAAAGCACCCAAAATGACATCAAGCTAGCTCCAGCATAAACTGCCAGGTAAAAATATAGCGCCTGATTGACCTGATTAGTCAACAATAGTAGTGACACAAACATGAATCCAGCATGTGAAATGCTCGAATAAGCGAGCATCCGTTTGACATTATCTTGTGTAGCAGCTAGAATATTGGCTACGATAAACGTAATAGCGCATATGGACCAAATTTCTTCAGCATACACGGGTATCAACTCGGAAAAACACAATGTAAACAAGCGGAAAATAGCACCAAATCCTGCGATCTTGACAATTGTCGCCATGAAAGCCGTCACGAGAGTCGGCGAACCTTGGTACACGTCAGGTGCCCAAAAATGAAAAGGAACTACTGCAACTTTGAAGCTCAAGGCAATCAAAAGAAACACAATACCAGTGACTAGCATTCCTGATACTTTGCCGTTGTCGATGATAAAATCGTGGATCTTGGCTACGTCGAAACTACCGGTGGACCCATAAACTAAAGTGATCCCCAATAAGAGAAAACCTGATGAAAAGGCGCCTAAAAGGAAATATTTGAAACTGGCTTCATTGCTTGTCACATCCAATTTGCGAGAGCCTGCCAATACGTATAGTGGGATAGAAAGAATCTCAATTCCCAGGAATAGCATGGTCATATTGGTAAAGGAGACCATCACTACTGCACCCGTCATAGCAAAGAAAACAAGTGCGTAATGATCTGAGAGGTTGGTCTTGTCAATAAAGTATTTATCCGACATCACAAACCAACAAAAGCCAATAACAGCAATAAGTCCCGTAAATGCAAGCGCAAATTTGTCCATACGCATCATGCCGTAAAGGACTTCACTATTGTTCCAATCCATGCTAACAAACACGATCAGTGCTACTAAACCAAGGAGAGCAATAGGATATAGGAGTTTGCGCAAGTTTGCTATTTCTGCAAGCATTGCAACTAATCCCAATCCAGATATTAATAACAGTTCTTTCATGATTCAGTCCGCTACCTATGTTTAAAATATCTGATTTGTGGTTGGCTGGATGCTTTCCAACAAACTTTGAAGTGCCGGTGCCGCCATGTCGAGTAGCGGTTGCGGGAAAATGCCCAAGCCGATAATCAATATACAGATCACCCAAAGCACGATCCATTCCTGCCGGGTCAGATCTGAAAATATCGGACTCAGTTCGGATTCCTCACCAAGGCAAATGGCTTGGTAAGCCCGCAACATATACACAGCTCCAAATATGATGGTAAGTCCAGCCACGCCAGCCATCCATGCATTGTATTGAAATATGCCGTTGATCAAAAGGAATTCGCCAACAAAACCATTTGTAAGTGGAAGCGCAACACTACCCAGCAAAATGATCAAAAATGCCAAAGCAAATTTCGGTGCTACTGACCTGATTCCGCCCAACTTCTCCATATTCCAGGTGCCTGTGCGAGTAAATATGATTTCAGCAACAAAGAACAAACCAACCACATAAATTCCGTGACTCAACATTTGGTAGAGCCCACCTTGCATGCCCTGGATTGTGAGGGAAAATATACCCGCAGAAATTAAGCCAACGTGCGCTATTGATGAATATCCGATTAGTCTTTTGTAGTCCTTCTGTGCAATGGCCATAAATGATCCGTAGATAACACTGGCAATGGATAAGCCCACCAAATAAGGAGCTAAATATTGACATGCCGCTGGTACCACTGGCACTAGCCATCTAATGAGACCATAAGTACCCATTTTGAGCATAATACCCGACAAAAGCATTGTTCCTGGTGTAGGAGATGTATAGTAGGTGTCCGGTTGCCAAGTATGAAATGGGATCAAAGGCATTTTGATAGCAAAAGCGAGGAAAATCCCGGCAAAGACCCAAAGCTGGGTGTCTAAAGACAAATTACGTCCTGCTTCATACAAGGAATACACATCAAAACTGCGATCTGGGGTCTGTAGGTAAAGGAATATCAGGCTTAAGAGCATGAACAATGACCCGAGAGTCGTATAGATGAAAAACTTGAATGTAATTCGACTGCGATTTTCTCCTCCCCATAACAGGCAAATGAAGTAGATAGGGATGAGCGCCATTTCCCAAAAAATATAGAATAGGAAACCGTCTGTAGCAGCAAATACTCCAATCAAGGCCGCCTGCATTATCAATACTAGTGCGTAAAATGCCTTGCCATTGGTTATTTCTCTGCCAAAGGTGGAATACACGATAATGGGTAGCAGCAAGCTTGTAAGCAGCACTAGCACCAAACTGATGCCATCGAGCCAGACTTTGTAGTGAATTCCTACGGACTGTATCCAAACGACGTCTGTCATCAGACTTGGATCTGCAGGGTTGACATGTGCATACTGAAATGCAAGTAAGGCTAGTCCAAATTCAAGTAAAGTGCCAACTAAAGCAATCCATTTAGCCCATACCTTGGGAGCCAACAAGATTATGATGGCGACGATGAATGGAAATCCGATTAATGTACTTGTGAGCATAATGCATTAAATCAGTGAAATGAACAGAATTACAATAATGCTGATGACCATTGCAAATACATAAAAACCCAAATTGCCAT
>JBDSUZ010000155.1:0-3513 GCA_039927395.1 Saprospiraceae bacterium
CCTCGATGAGAAGAACTTGATGCAGGCACTGATAAGGACAGTTGAAGGATCAATCCGTGGTTTTGTGGCTACCAAACGTCAAGCAGAGATACTTTCGCAGCGAAGAGAAATAGTAGAGGATGTAAAGCATCATATAGATCAGACACTTGAAGATTGGGGATATCACCTGATCGATCTTCAACTCAACGATATCACATTTGACGAAGAGATCATCCGCTCCATGTCAAAAGTTGTGGCTTCAAACAATTTGAAAGCTGCCGCTGAGAACGAGGGCCAAGCCCTGTTGATTACCAAAACCAAAGCCGCTGAGGCTGAGGGAAATGCGATAAAGATCTCAGCGGAAGCCGAAAGACTTGCGGCGCAGTTGCGCGGTCAAGGTGTGGCACTTTTCAGAGAAGAAGTCGCCAAGGGTATGACCAATGCCGCTCAGGAAATGAAAGAAGCAGATCTCGATACATCGGTGATTTTGTTTTCAATGTGGACCGAGGCGATCAAGAACTTTACAGAGAATGGCAGGGGAAATGTCATATTTCTCGATGGATCGATCGATAGCATGAAGCGCAGCATGCATGAATTAATGGCCCTTGATTTGCGTAAGAATATTGGCACGGATCAATAGTATTGCCCATCAGTTTTGATCCCTGTTTCTATCCAATTTTTCACTTTATTCCAGATTTTGCAGTCAAAACCATTTAGCATTTTTTGTCATTCTTGTTTGATCATCTTTGCATGCATCTTTTGCGCATCGATTTACACTAGCTGTCAGTTGGATGATGCCAGTACTGATGGCAAGTTTAAGCTGACTTATGCGACTGATACGCTGACCTTCGATACGGTATTTACAACTGTGGGCTCGGCGACTAGGTATTTTACTATCCGCAATACCAATGACGAGGCTATCCGCATTGGGCAGATCGAACTAGCCAAGGGCAGCCAAACGATATTTAGACTCAATGTGGATGGGGTGACAGGCAACCTGCAGAATGATATTTTGGTACCTGCAAATGACTCGATTTACGTATTCGTGGATGTGACTGTCAATCCGGATCAACCGGTGACCATCAGCCCATTTATTGTCGACGAGGAGATCATCGTAAGATACAATGGTAATGAAGATCGTATTGTGTTGGAGGCCTTCGGCCAAAATGCCAATTATATACCCTCCAATGCCAATCAGGGCGGATTTTTTCTGATCAATCAGAATACGACTTGGAGTGATCCGAAACCTTACGTGATATACGGAGTTGTGCTCGTCGACAGTTCGACGCTTACGATACCTGCCGGTGCAAGAATTTATGTTCATGGTGGTCTGGCTAAGGCTGATCCGATGAACTTTTATAATGATGGACAGATCATAATACTCCCAAATGGCAGACTGAAAGTTGAGGGGACTCCTGAGCAACCCGTTACTTTTCAGGGAGATCGACTTGAATCTTCATTTTCAGATGTGAGAGGCCAATGGGGTGGCATACGCTTAGCACCGGGGAGCACAGGAAATTCCATTCGCGGAGCCAAGATCGTCAATTCGAGTTTTGGTGTATTTGCGGATTCGACCTCAAGTCTAACTATTTCACAGACACAAATCAGCAACAGCTCCTTAACAAATTTGATTTGTGAGCACGCATATGTCACTGCTTCCAACTGCCTGTTTTTTGATGCTGGCTCGCATGCCGCCATTTTGACCTTTGGGGGAAATTATAAATTCAGTTATTGCACATTTTCCGGCAATCAGAGTTCGGCAGAATCAGTGCGTTTTGACAATGCAAAAGCATACGATCCACTGGGTGAATTGATTCTTGTCAACGATATCAATATTCAGTTTTTGAATTGCATATTGTGGGGCCGAAAGAAAGACGAATTGCTAATTCTTGACGCCACTGGAGGCGCTCAGCCATCGACATTAGTATATCAATTTGACCATACATTGGTGCAAGTCGATGAGCTCGTAACGGGGCAGAATGGAATTCCGGATTTTTTCGATCATTGCAGTACTTGTTACGAAGCAGCATTTGGCGACAGATTATTTACTATGCCCGATGAATCCGATTATTCATTGGATTCACTATCTATTGCAATTGAAAAAGGCGTTCCAATACCAGGTATTTCTATTGACCTTAAAGGAATTAGCCGCGATCCTGTCAAGCCTGATTTGGGCAGCTTAGAGAAAGTGGATTAAGTTCAAATACTCAAGGCCAGTGCTGGATTTTCCCTTGGAATTCGCACCCTAGTAAGCAATATTATTCCGACGATAAAGAAGAAACTCAGTCCTAGCGCTGAATAATGCATATTGCCAGTCACTTGCTCTATCATTCCAAAACTGAATGTTCCCAATACAATAGCTATGTTATTTAGCATATCATAGAAGCTATAGTAAGAAGTGTAATCTGAAGTAGTTCCCTGAATTAATTTAGCGTAAGTGGAGCGTGAAAGGGATTGAATTCCCCCCATAACCAGTCCCACCGAAACGGCTAATATGTAAAATTCATATTTCTGCGTCATTAGAAATGCAAATACGCAGGCCAAAATCCAGATAATCAGCATGATAAATAGCGAGAATCTATTTCCTTTTATTTTGGATATTTTTGAGAAAATAAAGGCGCCAAATATCGCTACCAATTGGAGAATAAGGATGATGCCTATCAATTCGGAGCTTGGCATTTTTAGTTCCTTTTCGGCAAATGGAGCTGCCATATACAATACAGTTTGTACACCTGCTGAATAAGCAAAGAACGAAAGCAAAAAGCGAGTCACATTCGGCAGCTTTTTGATTTGCTGGTATACTGATTTGATTTCCTTGAAGCCATTGCGTAAGAGGCCGAAATCGACCACTCCGGCCCGATCACTAGGAAGTCGCTTAAAAGTTATTTGAGCGAAGCCAAACCACCACAGTCCAACGCTGACAAATGCCAATCTTAGCGCAAGTGATTGACTTGGCAGTCCCAATTCTTCGTAATAAGTAACGACTAACAAATTGATGATCAACAGGAGGACGGAGCCAACATAGCCCATAGCAAAGCCTTTGGCGCTCACCTTATCGAGATTGTCGTGGCTGGCTATGATGGGCAGGTAAGAATTGTAAAAGACTAGGGAACCTGCAAAACCAATACTTGCCATAACAAATCCGCCTAATCCCAAAAATTGCAAGGATGAATCCTTGAAGAAGAAAAGTGAAATGCAGGACAATGAGCCAATGGTCGTAAATATCTTCATGAAATACTTGCGTTTGCCGCTAAAATCGGCAAGACCTGAGAGCAAAGGCGCAACAAAGGCTATGAACAAATACGCGATGGAAAGAGAGTAGGCGTAGACAGAGCTATTGCTCAGAAAATTGCCTCCGATCTTTATTTCCAAATCAGAAGTAGCCATAAAATAGGCTGGAAAAATAGCAGTGGAGATTACCAACGAATAAGCTGAGTTGGCCCAATCAAAAAATGTCCATCCGCGAATCACTTTCTTATTGTCAAATTGCGTTTGGGGGAGAGTGCCTGACATGCTGATAATTTGATGTAATGT
>JBDSUZ010000156.1:0-13471 GCA_039927395.1 Saprospiraceae bacterium
CCTACGATTGCGGGCACGTCCGTCGTCATTCGCATTATCTGCTATTGGTTGATCTTCGCCTTTTGAACTAACCTGAATCTTGTCAGCAGCAACACCTAGATTCATGAGTAATGATTTGACAGTCTCAGCTCTTTTCATTGCAAGGTCAAAATTTGCTTTCGCCTCACCTACAGCATCTGAGTGGCCTACTATCTTGATTGGAACTGGTTTGGCTTTGAGAGTACTAGCCAACTTTTGCAAGTATGTATCGACCTCAGCGTTGTTCAATTTCTGTTCAGAACCGCTAGGGAAGTAAATGATCGCACCACTGATTGATTCTTCAACAGTTGCAACCACTTCCTTTTCACGACATTCCCATCGATAAGCCTGAAATTGAGTAGAGTCGGGCCATGCATCAATATCCGCGTGTTTATATTCTACGCCTTCTTTGATGCCAGAGGACGCTAGTAGCAGTCCCATTGCTTCGGCACGAGATCCTTTGCCGGTATTGCCTGCCACTTTGTCTTCCGCTCTATTAGATAGGCAAGTTACTATGATCGTGCCTCCGTCAGCCAAACACTTTTTCATCGAGTCCATCACTACTTCGTACTCAGTTCCTTTGACAGGCTCGGGGCTATTATAAAGGAAGGTAATTGAGTTGGAAGCTTTCTCCTCCACATCGACCATGCGTTCGACAGAGTTAGCACAAACACATTTTATCTCGCATACATAGTACCAGGATGAACCAGCGCACCAAACAATGAGTAAAACAAAAATCAATCCTTTATTCATAATTCTCTAATTTTCAAGGACTTAAAATACAATTAATCATCATGAAAGGCTGAAGGCTTCGTGCCCGCTCTCATCCATACAATATATGGAAATATTTTGAAAATACTTATATGCTATTGTGAGATTTGAGTAATTATTAAAATTCAATTAAGCGATCGCTGCACTATACCAAATAATCCCTTGTTCCTAACCGATCCAATCCAGTTTTCAAAACAGTCAATGCCCGAAGCTCTCAAATTATACCACTCATACAGCGTCTGCAAATAAGTTTTCACGTATAACTTTTGTTAGAAATGCGAAATAGATCAGCTAAAAAAATAGTTTCAAGTATATTTGATATCACAACCAAAAATAAGAAGAATGAAAAACAAGATCCTTTTGCTATTATTACCAGCTTTGCTTTTGGCAAGCTCTTGCTCCAAAAAAACAACTGTCAAAAGCTCCATGGGAGAAATGAATTTGGGCAACGCCGTTGATTTCAGCAAATACCTGATTGAAGTGGTTGGGAAAGGCGATGTGAAAGCATTCAAATCCTTACTCAGTGATGATTTGGTCAAAACAATCGGCAAGGATATGTTGCCAGGAGTAATGAGTCAACTTGGCACCAAATTTACAGATCTGACTTCTAGATATGGTTCCGTAGCCAAAATTCCTGTTGGAATGGCCGGCCCTAATAAGTTAAAAATTGGTGACCTGGAAATGAAAACCATGCAAGAAAAAGGCCGACTTTACATCAAAGAATTGCCGAAAATGTAATTCCTGATCAAGTGGACAAAAAAAAGGGCGATCTCGTTGGAGATTGCCCTTTTTTTTGTCCTTCATAAAGTACTATTTCTATTTGTCAATGTCTTCAAGTGTGCATAAGAATGCAAAATTCAAAGCCACATCCTTTAGGTAATCGAAACGACCACTTGCTCCTCCATGTCCAAAGTCCATATTGGTGTGCAGCAGGATCACATTGCTGTCAGTTTTGTAATCCCTTAGTTTTGCAACCCATTTAGCAGGCTCAAAGTATTGAACTTGACTATCATGCAATCCGGTAGTCACCAAGATATTAGGGTATGCCTTCTTCTCCACATTTTCATAGGGACTATAGCTCTTCATGTAATCGTAAGCAGCTTTTTCTTTTGGATTTCCCCATTCATCAAATTCATTAGTAGTCAAGGGAATACTTTCGTCTAACATAGTGTTGACCACATCGACAAACGGAACCTGCGCAATCACTCCATGCCATAGTTCTGGTGCCATATTGACCACCGCTCCCATCAACAATCCTCCAGCACTTCCGCCCATGGCATAGATATGTTCTTTGCTAGTGTATTTTTTGCCGATAAGAAATTCGCCGCAGTCAATGAAGTCTGTAAATGTATTTTTCTTCTTCATCAACTTGCCGTCCTCATACCATTGACGACCCATCTCCTGGCCACCACGTATATGAGCTATCGCAAATGCAAAACCTCGATTCAATAAACTAAGGCGAGTACTATTGAAACCAGCGTCCATACTTGCGCCGTAGCTGCCATAAGCGTAAAGCAGCAGTGGCGCTTTGCCATTTTTGATATAGCCTTTCTTGTACACTATCGATATTGGCACTTTTGTTCCGTCCTTGGCAGTAGCCAGCAATCGCTCGGTCGTGTATTCTTTGGCATCATAACCTCCCAACACTTCCTGTTGCTTCATCAGTTGCTTGGTCTTTTTGACCATGTTGTAGTCAAATACCGAACCCGGAGTGACCATCGAGGTGTATGAATATCTCAATGTATTGCTGCTGTATTCAGGATTACCGCCAAAGTTGGCGGTGTAAGCCGTCTCACCAAATTCAATATAGTGCTCCACTTTGTCCTTGAGGTGACGCACACGCAACTTCACTAGCCCTGCTTTGCGCTCATTGATCACGATGAATTCTTTGAACTCCTCGATGCCCTGCACCAATACATCACGACGATGCGGGATCATGTCTTTCCAGCTCTTCGAATCTGTTTTGTCCAGAGGACATTCCATCACTTTGAAATTCTTAGCCTTATCCTTATTCGTACGGATTAGAAATTTGTCATTCAAGGTATATACATCGTAAAGCACCTCTTTCATTCTTGGTGCAAATACTTTAAAATCCTCATTTGGTTTGGAGGCATCAAGCATCCTTACTTCAGAACTAAGGGTAGCAGCAGAATTAATGAAAATGAATTTATTATTCTTGCTCTTTTCAACCCAGATATAGTTGGTATTATCCTTTTCTTCATACGCCACCACATCTTCACTTGCATCTTGCCCGAGTGTGTGTCTTTGAATTTTTTCAGATAAGAGCGTGACTGGATTCTTAGATGTGTAGAATATTGTCTTGTTGTCATTGGCCCATACTGATTGACCCTCAGTGTTGGGAATAGCATCAGACATAATTGCTCCAGTCTCAAGATTCTTGACGTATATAGTGTATTGACGCCTTGACACTTCATCCACACCGTATGCTAGCAGTTTATTGTTTTCGCTGATTTCAAATCCTGTAGCTGAATAATAGGCATGACCTTTGGCCATTTCGTCTATATCCAATAGTACTTCCTCCTTGCCACGCAATGAGCCTTTCTTGCGGCAGTATTTAAAATATTCTTGACCTGATTCGGTGCGTGTGTAGTAATAATACCCGTTCTTAAAGACTGGAACACTTTCATCCTTTTCCTTGATCCTCGCCTTCATTTCAGTGTACAAGTCGTCCTGAAACTTCTTGGTTTTGCCCATTACCTTATCCAAATAGGCATTTTCCTGCTTTAGATAATCAACAACTTGAGTGCTATCTGGTCCTTTTCCAAAATAGTCGTACATCCAATAGTAATTGTCAAGAACTCTATCGTCATGGATATCACGCCAATGCTCCTTTTTAACAGCTATTGGTGCACTGGCACTCTGAAATTGCGCTTTACTAGTAGCCATAATCAAAAACATGTTTAGGAAAACAAAAATCAATCTCATAATGGGTCTTTGAAGTTGTGAATTTGCAATGACCTCTTTTGAGAAAATAAAGTCATCGCGGGACAAGTCAAATCTAATTGAAATCCAGACCATACAAGCAAAGTTCCCATCTATTCTGAAAATCTAAGGCACAAATACGAATATTTGTAGCACGTAATAGTAAAATCTAATGCCCCAAGCATTCACTGCCAAAGAGTCGGCATAGAACCTACAGTAACTTGTAGTTTGGTTGAAGATTGGAGGAGCGATCGCCTGCGTAGAAATCGGCAATAATGCGAACAACTTCCTCGACATCATCGGTAACAGGAATCAGCAACATATCTTCTTCATTGATGTTGTGCGCTTCATTGCAAACTACTTTAATGAGCCATTCACGAAGTCCACTCCAAAACGCAGTGCCAAACAGAACGATCGGCACTTTCAAAATCTTCTTAGTCTGAATGAGCGTTAAGACTTCGAAGAGTTCATCGAAGGTGCCAAAACCTCCCGGCATGACCACAAATCCCTTAGCATATTTGACAAACATCACTTTCCTTACAAAGAAGAAGCGATGTGGAATATGCTTTCCTGCATCAATGTATGGGTTGTTGTGTTGCTCAAATGGCAAGTCAATACTTAATCCTACTGATACTCCTCCTGCATTAAAAGCACCTTTATTGCCTGCTTCCATGATGCCAGGTCCTCCACCAGTGATAACCCCAAAGCCTTCTACGGTAAGTCTTTTACCTATCTCAGCTGCTTGTTCATAGTATTGATCAAGTGGCTTGGTGCGTGCTGATCCAAAGATCGAGATGCATGGCCCTATTTGATTAAGTGTCTCAAAACCATCGACAAATTCGGAGATCACTTTGAACATTGTCCAGGCATTCTCTCCTCTTAGATCACTCCATTGCTTCATCAACTTCCTGGAGCCTTGATATTCGTCCATTTTAAAAGATTTAAGTAATCGCAGCAACCCTAAAAGCAAGTAGTGCGATTCCGTAAATATACTTATTGATTGGTCTTATACGAACTATATGCTTGTTCAATAAATTTTTGGAAATCATTGACATTTTCAAATTGGCTAACGATATCTCTTAGTGGCTCTACTTGTGAAGCCGATGGCGCCACATAATGTAGAATGTCCGATTCAGTAATTTGATCAGCCGATAGAATGATTAGTCGTTCGACAACATTGCGTAGCTCACGAATATTACCGCTCCAACTTAGGTTTTGCAATAGATTCATTGCACTTGCTGATGTACTTTTTGGTGGAATGCCATAATCCTGGCAGATCAACTTGGTAAAATGCTCTACAAGTAGAGGAATATCCTCCTTGCGTTCTTTGAGTGGTGGTACATCAATCAATATTACTGCAATACGGTGGTACAAGTCTTCTCTGAACCGGCCATTCTCGATTTCCTTGGTAAGGTCTTTGTTGGTTGCCGCAACCACTCTTACGTCGACTCTGATCTCTTTCTCACCACCTACTCTAGTGATCCTGTTTTCTTGCAATGCCCTCAACACTTTGGCTTGGGCTGAAAGGCTCATATCACCAATTTCGTCAAGGAATAGTGTACCGCCATTCGCTTGTTCGAATTTACCAATGCGTTGCTTTATAGCTGATGTAAAACTTCCCTTTTCATGTCCAAATAGTTCACTTTCAATGAGTTCAGAAGGAATAGCTGCGCAATTCACTTCTACTAGTTGCCCATTGCAGCGATTTGACTTCTCATGCATCCATCTTGCTACAAGTTCTTTCCCCGTTCCATTTGAGCCAGTGATCATCACCCTTGCATCGGTCGGAGCCACCTTCTCGATCGTAGCCTTAATGCGACCAATAGCCGCTGATTGGCCTATGATTTCTTGTGTTTTACTTTGGCTGACTTTCCTCTGAAGCACCTTGCGCTCACTAACTAGATCGGATCGCTCCATGGCATTGCGCATAGTGATCAACATCCTGTTGAGATCTGGTGGTTTTGATACGAAATCAAATGCACCTTTTTTCACCGCCTCCACTGCTGTATCGATGTTAGCATGACCGCTGATGACGATAATTGGCACATCAGGAGAGATCAACTGAATGCGCTCCATGGCCTCAAGACCATCCATTTTGGGCATCTTAATATCCAATATGATTAGGTCATAAGCTTGCTTCTTGATCTTCACTAAAGCATCAAGTCCATCAACTGCTTCATCTACTTCATACTTTTCAAATTGAAGTATTTCGCGCAGCGTTCTGCGGATACTACTTTCATCATCAACGATTAGAACCTTAGGCATGGCGTGGTGTTTCAATGAAATACAAATTAAACAAAACAATAATGTGTAAAGATATACGGCTTTGGTTAATATTACAAATATTTTTAATGTATTCCAAATAAACTTGGTAACTATTTACTTGTCAAGGCTTTATAGGCAAGCCATGCCATTGAACCCATACCAGTCGCTAAGGATGACTCATCAATGTTGAATGTATTGGTATGCAGCGGAGAGCCGATACCTTTTGCAGGATTTCCTACGCCTAGTCGGTAAAAGCAGGTGGGTTTGATCTGCGAATAATAGGCAAAATCCTCCGCCGTCATGCGGATAGGAAGTTCATCAACCATCTCCTCCCCGAGAAATTCTCTCAAATCAGCAAAAACCTCTGCCGTCAACTCTGGCTCATTGACCAGGAAAGGATATCCTCTCAATATTTTGAAATCACAAGTCGCTCCCATCGAAATGCATAGGTGCTCTGCCATATTTACCATAAGCTCATGCGATTTTGATCGCCACGCTTCATCCATCGTACGAAATGTTCCTTCCAGAAATATTTGATTAGGAATAATATTTGTCGCTCCCCCATCGGACCATATTTTACCGAAAGTAAGAACTGAAGGAACCGTAGGATCAGCATATCTGCTTACAATCTGTTGCAAGGCCGTGATCAGATGTGCAGTGACTACGATCGGATCTATGCAGTCCTGTGGCAAAGCTCCATGACCGCCTTTGCCCTTAACTGTTACGTAAATCTCATCTGCCGATGCCATATATGGGCCAGCTCTCAAACCCAATCTGCCTGTATGTAAAGGTGGATGAACATGTTGCCCTAGGACTATTTCGGCATCATCTAACCAACCTTCCTCGATCACCTTTATCGCCCCTCCTGGGATTTTCTCCTCAGCGGGTTGCCAAAGCAAGATCACTCTACCACTCATTTCTGCCTTTATTGCATCGAGTATGAGTGCTGTCCCCAATAGAGAGGAACTATGCACATCGTGGCCACAGGCATGCATCACGCCAGGATTTTGTGATATGTAGTCCACTTTATTGATCTCCTGAATTGGCAGGGCATCGATATCAGCGCGAAGTGCTATAGTTCGTCCAAGTCTGCCAGTTTCAATATATCCAACTACCCCATGACCTGCTACACCTGTCTTGTGTGGAATGCCAAATCGCTCAAGAGTCTTAGCGATATAAGCACCAGTTTCGATCTCTTCAAATGACAATTCAGGATGCATATGCAAATGCCTCCTAATATCAGTAATCTCAGCCAAATGCTGATCGGCTAGTGCTTTGATTCTTGCTTTCATAAGGGTTCAATTGCTGCGATTCAACAAGTTAATATTATTGAGAATTACTTCCAGGTCGTACCAAATCTTGTAGTACTTGGCGTAATCTCTATTTAGTGTCTTTTTTTCCTCCATCGACATTTTTGCGAACCGATTTCCATCATCTAATGACAGCACTCCTGATTGCAATTGCGGCAGTTCGGAAACATAGTGGTCAGAAGTCAGCGCATAACTGACCATTGTCAACTTGCCAGTAAGCACGGCCATCAAGTTGCGCATGAAATGGCCTCTTTTTTTTATTGCAATTGCTGTGATTGGAAAGGTCAACAATCCTATCATCGCTATCACAATGTCAAATATCCGCTTAAGTCGCAATGTCCATGGATCAGCCAATCGAAAATTAGCCTCTAATGACATCAATTCTGCCGGCTGATCTCTGGATTGGCTGGCAATGATAATATCTTGACTATCTGATGCTATCCGAAATGAAATTTTGCCAGCAAAAACCTGCATCAATTGCATCACAATTTGCTTGGTCAAAGTATTTCCACAAAAAATCACTTCGTCTATTGCACGGTCCTCTATCAATTTAGCTAATTCTCTCTTCAGGCTATCAAGTTGAGCTGTATCAGATAGCTCTTTGCTAATCATCAATCGATGTGATTTTTTTACGGCCAAATCCATGCTTGCAATGAGCCGTTCAATGCGATCTATTTCTACATCACTACCGAGTAATGCAAGTTGCAGTGGGCGATTATTTTCAAATCGATAGGATCCAATTCGCAGGTAGTGAAATATCGTTCGATTGATTAACACCACGATAAAAGTACAGATGGCCGACAACACCACAACCATTCTGGAATACCTCAAGCTATCTGGAAGAAAACCATAGATGAATGCGATCACGATAGTTCCCCAAAATACGCCCTGAACGCCCTGTACAATGCGATATTTTGTTGCATATGCGCGGCACAACCACAAGGATATCAACCATATACCAGTATACAGTGGAAGATTTACTTGAAGGAAGGAATCAGGGAAATAACTACGATTATGGTAATGAAAATTTGCCCAAAAGCTTTTCATTGCAAAAATGCCTCCCGCTATAAGGCTGGCATCCAAAACGGGCAACAAAATTTTCCGAAGCATATTTCCTACTAGAGAGGCTGTAGCTCGTATGAAAATGGCCATTTGTAATATCCACACAAATATGTTAGCCTTTGTACCCTTGAAATGCTTCCTTGCAAATATGATCATCGCCTGGTAAAAGGCTCTCACGTACTTAAAACTCCCCTTACGAGTGCTCTCTCCCTTATAGTGAACTATTTGGGTGCTGGCTAAGTAGAAATTCTCAAAACCAGCTAGTGTGATACGATACGAAAGATCAATGTCTTCACCGTACATGAAAAATTTCTCATCGAGCAAGCCAACTTTGTCGATTACTTCTGATCGCAGGAACATAAATGCGCCAGACAGAATATCGACATGATTTGTTTCATCGATAGGCAAATGTCCGAGGTAGTAGCCGTTGAAGACCGGCGATTTTGGGAAAATCCGATGCAGGCCAATTGTTTTGCAAAATGAGACCCATGGGCTTGGAAATCCTCGCTTGGATTCAGGCAGGAAATGTCCTGCTCCATCAATCATCTTGACGCCAATAGCACCTGCCTTTGGCCTCGATTGCATAAATTCAAAACATACTCGCAGTGTATCCTCTCCGACAAATGTATCTGGATTGAGAAGTAATATATATTTCCCCTTGGCCATTTTGATGGCCTGGTTGTTGGCGATAGCAAATCCAGGATTGATTTGATTGGCGATCAAATTGACTTTGGGAAATTGCTCATGAACCATCGCCACTGAATCATCAGATGAATGGTTGTCTACGACATAAATCTCCAACTCTAGTCCATCACTGGCGGCGTAGAGTGATTCCAGACATTGGACTAAGAAGTGCTTTACGTTGTAACTAACTATAATGATGGAAATATCCATGCAAGGTGCTTTGGCTTTATTCAGCAATCTGATAAGGCACTCTGGACAATATAGACCTACCCAATGTCACTTCGTCAGCATACTCCAGATCTCCCCCAAATGATACTCCTCTCGCAATCTGGCTAATCTTGACATTAAGATCTGAAAGATAGCGTGACAGATAAAATATCGTGGTTTCGCCTTCAATAGTAGGACTGATGGCCATAATGACTTCTTGTATGCCCTCAGACTGTATCCTATCAGGTAAATTGCTAATAAATAGAGTATCAGGGCCAATTCCTTCAATTGGTGAGATTAAGGCACCTAACACATGATATTGGCCGTGATACTGACCAGTGTCTTCAATGGCCATCACATCGCGAATGCTCTCCACGATGCATATTGCCTCTTTTTTTCTGCTCTGATCATTGCATAGACTACATTGATCTTCATCAGATATGTAATTGCAATTTGGGCAGCGACGGATATTTTGATTGAACTTCTCGATCGCTTCGCAAAACTTGCTCACTTTTTGATTGTCTTGATACAATACATGCAAGGCGAGCCGCAAAGCGGTCTTCTTACCGATTCCGGGTAAAGAAGAAAATGCATCTACTGCATTTTGTAATAATTGTGATGAATACTTCACTGAATACTGCTCCTGTTATTACACAAAGCTAATTCATATCAGGCAAATGATATAAGTCTTTACACATTCATACCAATACAGTGCACTGCACTACATTTCCCGAATCGCTAAAAGTTTTGCATTTTTGTTGTCAATATAAAAAGCAACAAAATGGCAGATATCATCCGCATGCCTCGATTAAGCGATACGATGGAAGAAGGCAACATTGTCGGTTGGCTCAAAAAGGTCGGTGACAAAGTAAAACCCGGTGATGTTTTGGCCGAAGTCGAGACCGACAAAGCAACAATGGAGCTCGAGTCTTTTCAGGACGGTTACCTCCTTTATATCGGAGTACCGTCGGGACCAGTGAAGGTCAATGGCGTTCTTGCCGTTATTGGCAATCAAGGAGAAGAGTACCAAGGCCTGCTCGATTCTGCTTCTGATGGCACTGCGGCTAGTCCAGCTCCAACAGCAGAAGACACAAAGCCTGCAGAACAAGCCAAAGTAGAAAAATCTGCTACTTCGACTGCTGCCCCTAAAGTTGAACCTGCTCCCGCCAGCGCACAGGATGCTGAGAGGTTAAAAATATCACCACTTGCCAAGACCATCGCAGACAACAAAGGAATTGACGTCCATAACATCAAAGGCTCAGGCGATCAAGGCCGAATCATCAAGCGAGATATCGAAACAGCTATATCTCAGCCTGCCGCTGCCAAATCTTCAGCTCAGGTATTGGGAACAGAATCATTTACCGAAGTTCCTGTTTCTCAAATGCGCAAAACGATTGCCCGTAGATTAGGCGAAAGTCTATTTACTGCGCCACATTTCTACCTGACTGTCGAACTGAATATGGATCAGGCCATTGAAGCGAGAAAAAATCTGAATGCAATGGATGGAGTGAAAATCTCCTTCAACGATTTAGTGATCAAATCAGTGGCAGCAGCACTAAGACTAAACCCAGCTGTCAACTCAAGCTGGCTTGGCGACCGTATCCGCTACAATCAGCACATCCATATTGGAGTCGCTGTAGCGGTCGAAGATGGGCTTGTAGTGCCTGTTATTCGTCATGCAGATCAAAAGTCGCTCAGTCAATTAAATACTGAAGTAAAAGAACTTGCACAAAAGGCAAAAGACAAGAAATTGCAGCTTGCTGAAATGGAGGGAAACACTTTCACTATTTCAAATTTAGGGATGTTTGACATCGACGAATTCACAGCAATTATCAATCCACCTGACGCTTGTATACTTGCTATCGGAAGTATCGTGGAGAAACCAGTGGTTCGGGATGGTCAAGTTGTGGTTGGCAACATGATGAAAGTGACTTTGTCCTGCGATCATAGAGTTGTCGATGGAGCTACAGGTGCTCGCTTCTTGCAGTCTCTACGCCTATTCCTTGAGAACCCAATCAGGATATTAGCATAAAAGCAACGCAATTAAGCAAAAAAAAGGAGCCTGTCGATTGACAAGCTCCTTTTTTGTTTCAAATCCTTAGGACTAGTATCCCGAATTTGTATTACCTGAGTATTTAGGACCAGAACGTGATGAACCACGTGTTTCCTTACCTGCCTTTCCCGTAGGTCTGGCCATCTCTGTATCTTCTGCTTTAGCAACTTTGAACTCAGCCCTACGGTTGAGGTATTGTTGTCTTTCTTGCAGAGCTGATGTCTTATGATTGTCAGGCAGTCCTTCGATCAATAGTTTTTCCTCTCCACCATATTGAACGATAAAGCGATCTCTTGTGAAGTTATATTTCTTCATCATCACTTCGACAACTGCGTTTGCACGGTTGTATCCCAATATGTTATTGTATTCTGCTGGATTCCTGTTATCAGTGTAACCAGAAACTACAATTTTCATATTTGGATAGTTTTGCATTACGCTAGCGACCTGATTTAGTGCTGGATAGTATTCTTCCTTCACATAATATTTGTCAAGGTCAAAATTGATAGTCGGGAAGTACCAAGATCCGATACCAGACCCATTTTCAGCGATCAATTTTTTAACCTGAGACTCTGTAAGGAACGGATCCGGATTTATACCGATTCCTTGGTCATTAGTTTTGATGCCACTTGGAGTGAACAGTTCTTTATCCCTGTAATCAGGAATTCCGTCCTTATCAGAATCCAATGCTATACCTCTTGTGTCCACAGGAGCTCCAGCAGGGCTTTCTTTTTCCTGATCGATCATATCTATGACGCCATCACCATCAGTGTCAGTAAGGTCAAATTTTGGCCTTTGTTTCAGTTCTGCAATATCAGACATAGCCGGATCCAATGGATTTACCCAATAGAGGGGCTCAGTGCGTTTGTCGAAATTGCCAATGTTGATTCCTACGCGGATGCTTGTATAATGTCCTCTGTCTGAATTGTTGGTCAAGTCAGTTGAGTTGCGATATTCGTATCCATCCCATCTATCGTTGTCAACCAACATAAACTTATGTTCAAGTGAGATATTAACTCTCTTGTTGATTTTTCTCGAAACTCCTAGTAGCAAATGACCTGTTGGTACGATATTGCCGTTACCTCTCAATCCGGATATGAATCTTTCTTTGCTAACATCTGTCTCATAGTCATCATCAAGGATGTTCTTAACCTCCTTGAAATTCTCCTTGCGTTCTGATCCACTGCTAGGACTAGCATTTGGAACACTTGTGAAATCATATGGCGTGTTTCCATTCAGTGCGTTGATGGATGTCTGGATACCGGTCACACCGATACCAGCTCCTACATATAGATTCCACTTGTTTTGTGGACCATGGAACATGATATTACCAATGTTCATGATAGCATCCAAGGTACCATACCAAGTCTTGGACTTATAATTGCGATAGAACTGATCATTATCACCATAGGAAATGAAAGGATTGGTTCCCTCGTATTTTTCAGAGCGCACTGTAGAAGCCGCGGTGGCACGAGCGTCGTAACCTTTGGTGACGCCATACATAAAATCTCCACGTAGGGAAAAGCCATATGTGATAGCTTTGCGCAAATGCAATCCGACGCCAAAACCACTGGGAAATCGACTAGCAACATCACCGGCAACCGCAAAATGACCGCCATGGATACCTACTTCCCACATGTTTTTTGGTTTGGCTGAATATTTTTCTTGGCCACTCCGCCATTTCATGTTTTGCTCAGGATTCGTAGTAGTTTCATCCTTGAAGCCTGATGTGATTATCTGTCCTTCTTGTGAAAACAGGTAACTTGCCTGTGTCATCGTGATGAGAAACAGTATAATGCCCAATCGTACTTTCATATGTTCAGTAATTTATTGACGAAAGAATTGTAATTCACACAAAAATATTCATTTTATTCGCATATGAAAACCTCGGTAAGTAATTTACCCTAACAACCATTGCTTCATTTCCCTATTTTGAAAATATTTCACCATGGATTCATCGATTTTCACACACAACGAATTTTTAAGACAACAACGTTCATCCCTGAAAAGTTGGCAGCTCGGTCAGAATATTGAAGACTTCGATGCAAGTAATGAGGGCGAGTCAGCACCAGTAATCACCTCAACATCAACCAGTTGCAATAGGATTCTTGGTGCTTTTGCCACATTTTCAAAGATTCCTATGCTTGATCATATACCTGAT